>CAZLSZ010000009.1:0-32429 GCA_964562445.1 uncultured Gammaproteobacteria bacterium | reverse complement strand
CCACCATACTTAATATTGCCAAGGGTATTGCCCATTTATCGTACGCAAACACGTTTCCCGCTGTCGCATCCACAGATACTACAGTTTCTCCTGCTCGGGTAATAACAACTTTATCATTGGCCTGAATAGCACTTATATCTGTTGCTAATCCATTTCTTTTTACTGGCACATCCTCATTAATAATTATCCTAAGCGTTTCAGTATCTGTTTTTATGGTGAGCGTATTTCCATCATTATGGACAACATATCCTGTTATTTGGTTTGTAGCAATATTTGCGGCAGCCTTCGTCGGCTCGACAGTAGGAAGTGAAGTAGATTCAGGAGATATTGGTGGTGACCCAGTGGGAGCTAGTGTTACGGATACGACCGGAGAAACTACTTGGGTGGGTGTTATGGAACTTCCCTGAGCGTACGATGCGGTAATAAAAATACTGAAAAACGTTATAAAACTTGCAAAAAAAATCGATGAGAAAATAAAAAATTTTGTCCGAAAGATATCTTTATCACCATTGTTTTTTAATAACATCACTCAAGGATAAGCTTTCTCCATGAGTCTTGTTTAATAGATGTGTAAGATATGAGAAAGAATCCTTTCCATTTCCAAATGAGGATATATTGCAGAACGATAAATCATACGATATTATTAATGTATGTCAAAGAAACAAATAAAAGATTTTCTATTGTGGGGATTTGCTATTTGGTTCATCGGATATATTTTGGGTATTATCTTTTTTATGATAGTTCCTCCTCACCTTATCGGTTGGATCATAATGCCGATTGGGACGGCGATCACCTGGTGGATACTCGCAAAGAAGATACATGGTAGAACAATGAAATATTATTTTATCCTTGCACTTTTCTGGACATGTATCGCAATACTTTTTGATTACATCTTTATTATCATGATGCTTCATCCCGCAGATGGATACTACAAACCTGCTGTCATCATCTATTATCTTCTGACATTCTTTCTTCCGATCATTATCGGTACGCACAAAAATAAAAGAGCAAAAACAGAATAAATGTAGTACAATACTAATATGCAAAAAGTAATTACTATGATACAGCGTCGTCGCACTAGCCTTCTGGGCGGTGCTTTTGCTGTTTAAAAAAATAGTAAATAGTTTGTAAACCGCCTATAGGGCGGTTTTTTTGTTTTATGAATAGTGAAAGAGGAAGAATCCTTTCATTACCGGAAAAAAAATTAATTACCTATATTCCCAATGAGAAGGATATAAATCTTGCTGCCAAAGTTTCTAAATGGACAAAACAATATGGACATATGCTCCCAAAGGAACCCGAAGAAATAATTGATTATTTCGAAAAAGGAGATTCAGTTATCATAACACTTCCCAATGGCATATTAGTAAGCCACGCAGCTATTACGAAATCGTATGGAGAGAATTGGCATGAAGTAGGAACTGTTGTAACTGATATCACACATCGAAGAATCAAAGCCGGTACGGAAGCGGTACATGAGATAATTGGCGCAAAACACAAGAAAGACCCTGATGCAAAATTATTTGCACTTGCCAATACCTCAAGCGCGCCGTTATTTGAAAAAATGGGGGGAGAAAAAATGTCCTCAACAGAACTTCCCCAGGACGTATGGACACCATGTAGGGACTGTCCGAATTTTACACTTCCGAAACAAGGAGACATCTTCGTCTGCTGTGATACCCCGTACAATCTCACAAAAATAAACGGGTTCAGGAAATAAAATTACGCAGAATTTGCAGATACACTTCAACTGATTTTTCTACTTCTTTCTTCAACACCTTTTCGTTATTCCCATGCGCATAGTCAATACTTCCCGGTCCGATAATAACTCCTTTCTGGAAAAAAGATAATTCTGTGAAATATTCAACGGAATAAATATCTGTAATAAAGGATAACTCTTTGGGGACAATGCTTTGTACACTGGCGACATTATATTGCACTTCACAGATTATTTCTTTGGGTAGGAATGATTGTATCTGTGCTATATAATCTGTCGAATCATTTGGAGAGATCCGCATACTAAAAAGCGCGGACGCTGACTCCGGAATGACATTATCAGAAACTCCTCCTTCAATTTTTGCAAGGGTGAGAATACTCTCTGGATGCACATTCATCTCTCGGACTTTTTGCATAACCGGCAATAAAAGTTCGATCGCATTAATACCTTCTTTTGGCTTACTGCTATGCGCAGCTTTCCCTTTCGCGGTGAGCTGAAAGGCAAGAAAGCCATAATGCGCGTTTACTATCTTGAGCGAGGTCGGTTCTCCAACTATTACAAACGGAATATCAATATTATTTTTAAGAACAGTCTGCGCGCCATCAAACGTCGTTTCTTCAGCTGTCGTGAAGAGTAATCCGAAATCTGTCAATCCTTGGTTTCGGGCAGCGATGGCAGCACAAATCATCCCTGCCATCGCTGCCTTGGTATCACATGCCCCACGTCCATAAATAAACGCCTCATCCTCTTTATACGGGATATACGGCGCGACAGTATCCATATGCGCCTGTAAATATATCTTTGGCTTCCCAACCGTCGCGACAACATTGAAACGAGTCGCGTCAACCATCTGTTTTGCTACCGTGAAGCCCTTCTTTTGTAATAGATTGAAAACAAATTCTCCTATTTCTTTTTCTTCCCCTGAAAGAGAAGAAATCTCAATGAGTTGTTGTAATAATTTTTTGACTGTTAACATACTGTTTTGTTGACATCAGCATCTTTCCAATTCCACCACAATAATAAATGCGCATCAGGATTTGGAGTATCAACATAATATACTATACATCGAAATACATACAAGACACATCTATCAATATGTGAATTTCGCAATCGCTCCAATGCTTCATACATCTGTTGCGGATCATCACCTTTTAATTCATCTATAGATCTATACCCTAAGTCCCACAAATCTTGTGCGATGGATTTCCCAACTCCGGGCAGTCGCTGAAATTGCTGCAGTACTATCTGTTTTTGCATAGACGTATTATATACCAAAAATCTTACTTTCCAGCCTTTCGGCTTTCAGTAAGATCTTTAGCTACATTATTACAATGTAAGATTAGTTCGATTTATCTTCGGATCATTCTTCCGATCCAGATGACGACACATGCGCCGATAATCGCAACTATAAAACTTTGGATATTAAATCCTGTAACTCCCGGTTGTCCGAAAGCATTCATTAACCATCCTCCGACTATTGCTCCGATGATACCCATAATGATATCCATGATCGGACCTTGGGATGCATTTGTCTTCATAATAAGTGAAGCAACCCATCCTGCAATTGCGCCGAATATTATCCATACTAAAAAGTCCATAATTTTAACACCTCCTTTCTTTTTTAAGATTCACCACTATTATTTGTTGACATTTACGTCAACTTTACCTGGTACATTAACTTGTGGTGTTTGAGATTGATTTACGGAACTATTGATTAAGGGAAGTCCGTATATAAGGAAAAGGACAACAAAAATGATAAGAACGATAATTCCAATTAAAAATCCTGATCCATTATTTCCCCCATCTTTAACTACTACTGGGTCTGCCATACATAATCACCTCCTTCTTAATTTATTTTTTGAGATTTATCATCTCATTTGTGATTATATACAATAGATTTGAAAATAGATATACTCATCCATTCATTCCTACGCATTCCTTACATAGGCACAAAAAAAACGTGCTGATAAGTAAGAGAGAGGTAAACACATACCCCTACCTATCAACACGCCTTGCAATTTCGCATATATTTTATTGCGATACTCCTTGTTCTACTTCTACCGGATTGGTAGGTTTTATAAGTTGTATAAGCTTTACGATACCATACGCAATAAGTGCATATACAAGCATTGCTACAAACGTAGACCATTCGATGATATTTCCGCTTCTACTTGCGACAATACCAAATATTCCTGCGAAAGGCAGTGCAAAGGGATCACTCAATGCATAAATAAAGCTTGTAAATCCGCTTGTCGGATTTGCAGCTAATGCTTTGAGTAAAATTCTGAAAGCCAATAAAACTTCTATTACGCCCAATATATACCAAATAACCTGATACGCACGAAAAATGGCCTTCTTTTTTTGATAAGCTCCCTGCTGCTGAACCGGCGTTTGTACTGTCCGTTGTGTTGTCGTTTGTCTTGTTTGGACTTGATCCATAATCATTACACCCCCTTTCTTATAGTTAGTATAAAGATAGTATAAACATTCGCAAATTACAAGTACTCAACAATATGATACAATGCAAATAGTATGTTCGGAATTATCTTAATTATTCTTTTAGCATTATGTTATGGGTATTTTGCGACGCAAAATACCCAACTTGTCACCCTGCAATTTGCAAATTACACAGTAAATCCACTCCCCATCTATATCGTCATGGGCATTTCGCTGCTTATCGGATTATTATTTTCCTGGCTCGTTTCTCTTATTGATTCATTTTTTATCTCTCGCAAACTCCGTGGAAAAGAAGGCGTTATCAAAGAATCCAAACAGACGATCCATGAACTTACAAAAGAAATAAACAGACTCAAAATCGAAAACGCAAAACTACAAGGAAAACTTGAAAAAGATGCGCTCCATGAAGATACATTATGAAGCATTTGCTTACGCATACATGGCAAAAACTTAACCTCGGCAAAAGTATTCAACTCCGTATTATGCGTATATTTCAGGATGAATTTCTCGTGGGTCTGACAGGTGTTATCTTGAATGATGAAAATAAAATTCTCGTCGTCAATCATAGTTATCGAGATGGTGACTACTGGAGTTTGCCCGGAGGCTACATGAAAGGCAAAGAAACACCGCGTGAAGGCCTCGCGCGTGAAATTGAAGAAGAAACAGGTTTGATAGTGTATGTAGAAAAGGAAGTACGTACAAGAACTGATAGAGAGACAGCTCGTCTTGATATTTCTCTTGTAGGAAAATATATGGGTGGCGAATTTGTGCCCAGTAATGAAGTCAAACAAGCAGCATTTTTCGCCTTTGACGAACTTCCTCTTCTTTCTCAAAATCAGCTGTTACTTATACGCTCAGTATTGGAATCCAACAAAACAGAGCAGAAAGTAGACAAAATATCGCAAAAAACACCTAAAACATCATTCTGGGAAAAGCTTACTTTTTTTAAAAAGAATAAAAAACAATCAGAATTGTGATCGGCTATTGCTAACCTACAATACACGAGGTATACTACGCATATATGGTAACGTTGATACTTTTACTGCTTATCTGTCTTATATTTGGCGTCTTTGCAGCGCAAAATACGCAATTGGTGACTGTAACTTTTTTTAATTTTGTATGGAAAGATGTTCCGCAATACCTTCTTATGGTACTTCCCCTTATTCTTGGACTTGCTATCGCGTGGATTATCAGTCTCTTCGGATCATTTTCTCATATGCTTACAGTACGAAAAAAAGATAATACTATCAACCAAACACAAAAATCTGCTACGGAATTATCAAAAAGAGTTAATGAATTGGAGTTGGAAAATGCTGATCTTAAAGAACAATTACGGATACAAAATGAACCGCAAGAAGCAACAGTGAAATAAACTTATTGAAAGGTGTCACATGCTGAAACCGATCCACTGTCATATCCGCGAGTAAACCATTCAAGTCTCTCTGCAGAAGAACCATGTGTCCATGATTCAGGATTAATATAACCCGTTACTTTTTCTTGGATACGATCATCACCTACTGCTGCTGCTGCATCCATGGCTTCACTAATTTCATCCTTTTCTAAAATACCTTTGTCCTTGATCGAATTAGCCCAAATACCCGCGTAACAGTCTGCCTGCAGCTCTATTCTTATAGAAGTATCATTATCCTGCGCACGACCATCGATTGTACCTTCTGCTGTTTGCACATGATGTCCGACTTCATGAGCGATGACATATGCCTGCGCGACATCCCCACCTTTGGCTCCGAAACGGTTGGTCAACTCATCAAAAAACGTCTCATCCAAATATATGGTCTGATCCACCGGACAATAATGCGGCCCTACCTGCGTGGTTGCGACACCACATTCTGATTCTGTTGCTTGCCTGAATAAAACAAGCTTAGGCGGAATATATTCTTTACCTTGCTGATTCATTTCGTTTTGCCATACATCATTGGTTGAGCCCAACACAGTAGACACAAAAACTTCATACGAATCATTTCCGGCATAAGGACTCGAAGGATCTTGTTCAGATTGCTGCACCTGCTGCACAGGTAATTGCTGCAATTCATTTACAAAATCCCCCATTGTCCCACCATTCAAATAATTTACTAAGAAGAGGAGAGCGACTCCAGTCAAACTAATGCCGCTCACAACACTGGGCGTCATAGCTCGCCTATCATCCACATCCCCTCTACTTGTTATTTTGTCCCAATTTGCCATAGGATTTTATAACTTGTATTATACAAGAAATAAGCAACTATAGTCGAGATAATAAAGATTACGACTTAAGCGTCTTCTTCATATCATCAACATCGTCTTGTAACTTCTTTGCTTTTGTCTTTCCTTCAGCAATTTTGTCTTCGACATCGTCTTGGGTGTTCTTAACCTGCTTTTTTGCAGATTCCATATAGCCTTTTGCTTGATCTTTTACATCATTTAAGACTTTTTGGACTTTTTCTCTCTTTTTTTTGTCTTTCAAAACAACTGCCGCTGCTACTGCAACACCAGCGCCGACGACTGCGCCTGCTACGGCCGCTGCTCCCGGATTAACTTTCTTTCTTGAATCTGTCATATTTTTCACCCCCTTTCAAAAATGAATTTCCATAAAAGAAACTCATGTAGAATATATCACGTATTGTAGCCCTTTTTCTTAAGAATATGAGTAACAAATAAGTAAGAATGTTAACAAATGAATAAAAATTATCTTAGAAGCCGTAAAATATAAGGGAGAAAAATAAGTGTGCCGATAACACTTGCAGCACACGCGGTAACGAGCACCATACCGGCGGCAACATCTTTGGCAATCTTCGCCTCTGCCCTATGCTCTTTTGTAATAAGATCCACCATTTTTTCTATAGCTGAATTTACCATTTCCGCACTGATAACCATCATAATTGCCAAACCCAAAATAGCCATCTCAAAGGGTGTAACTTGGAGCGCTACACTCAAATTGATTACCACCAATGCCACAAAAACATGCGCAATGACATTTTGGTCATTACGAAAGACATAATGCACCCCTTCAAGCGCATACCTAAATGATTTAACAAATCGCTTAATACTCATCTCCAAACTATAAATGTATGATATATCCAGTATACACCTACTGATAACAAAATTCCCATCAATGCGCCGACAATCGTTTCAGGGATAGTGTGCCTTCTCAGTACTACTCTTGCC
Organism: uncultured Gammaproteobacteria bacterium; assembly: GCA_964562445.1. GTDB lineage: Bacteria > Patescibacteriota > Microgenomatia > Levybacterales > UBA12049 > JACDET01. The sequence goes on along the minus strand of CAZLSZ010000009.1, from coordinate 25,093 downwards.
CAAATCATAATTGGGATAAGTATGAGACCCAGATAGTACCATCCTCCAAATACAACAGACATGGAAAAGATAAGGGCTGTAACCGTTGATACATGGATGCTGACTTTTAATCGTGTATTTATAATACTTCCTACAATAATTCCCAAGACCAATCCAATAGCAATAGAATATAATAATTTTGGTGAATGATAATAATACAATCCATATACATAAAACAGCATCATTACCGCACTTACTCCATATAATAATGGCCTTTGTTCACGCTTGGAGACATCCATATTTGAAAAGACTCCTTTCCGTACCATTATCATAATAAATATAGTTATAACGGATAAAAAACTGAGATTATACCACGTCCATAAAGCAGCTTGCAGATAATTTTGATTTAATTTATATAATCCTATAAATGGGACAATAATCAGTAAAACAATCGGATGAAATATGAGAGAAACTGCGTTTGCTAATAATATTTTCATACCTTTGATACGTTTTCTAAACGTTTGAGTATTTGGGACTTTCCAAGAATGACCAATGACTCCGGCAAAGGTAATCCTCTCTCTTTTCCTGTTATTATTTTATACAAGACAGGCATTCTCACAGACTGAGCTATCATTACATGCTTCATAGCATCAAAGATAGGCTGTTGTTCCCATGTCTCTACCTTTGTTAACTCTTCATACAATGAAGTTGCAACTTCTTTATCTTTATCTGATTCTACAAGACAACTGGCATCTGAGAAGAAGTGCGTAATAAGGGGAAAAAATTCTTTCAGAGTAGCTATCCTACTTTGAGCAAGAATTACTATTTTGGTAAAAGCATCTGGAGAAATATTTTCCAGATCATCGCTATTTTCTCCGAAATTCCTTTCATACTCTTTTATCATTCTTTCAAGTTGTTCCGGAGAAAGACTTCTGATATATTCTCCATTCATCCAAAGTAATTTTTGGAGATCAAAAATCGGTCCCACCTGGCGAATATCTTTCAGATCAAATACAGAAATAAATTCATCAAAAGAAAATATTTCTTTTTCTTCAGGATGTGTCCATCCCATGAGTGCGAGAAAGTTAAGTATCGCCGAGGGCAAAAAGCCTTCCTGCTGATACCATGTCACACTTGTATGTCCATGTCTTTTGGACAATTTACTCTTATCGGGATTGCGAAGTAGCGGCGTATGAAAAAAGAGCGGGACATCCCATCCGAAATACTGATAGAGAAGCACATGTTTGGGCGTGGAAGATATCCATTCTTCTCCCCGCACGACATGCGTAATACCCATTTCATGATCATCCACCACTGCTGCCAAATGGTATGTGGGATATCCATCCGATTTAATAAGCACCTGCTCTGTTACCTGATCAGGAGCAAAAACAATTTCACCTCGTATTTCATCTTTGACTATTGTTTCTTTATCTTTGGGGACGCGCATACGAAGTATCCAGTCACCTCTTTCAATCATTTCCTTTATTGTTTTGGGTGGTTCTTCAGAAGATTCTTGCACTTTTGTCTCTTTTTTGGCGGTATAATCTTTTTTTTGTCCGGCATCGCTTTTGGGATAATACGCGAAATAGGCAAGATCTTTCTCAAGAAGTATTTGAGCAAAACGATGATAGATTTCCAGCCGCTCAGACTGACGATACGGACCGACTGGACCCTCGTGACGAAGACTCTCATCTTCCGTCAACCCAAACCAATCAACCGCGCGAAAAATAACGTCTTCCGCCCCTTCTACAAATCTCGTTCTATCCGTATCTTCGATCCGTATAAGAAATTCTCCGTTATTTCTTTTTGCATACGCATAGTTAAATAATGCTTGGTAAATAGTACCGATATGCGGGTAGCCTGTCGGACTGGGCGCTATACGGGTTCTCACTGTCATAGAATTGTTCATATATAATGTATAAAAATTTCTATCTTAATAGGGAGGCACCTTCGGTGCCTCCCTTGCATTGTAGCCTAAAAGTACCTTATACTCAATATATGACACTCCATAATACGGCAGAGCTAATGAAAAAAGGTGGAATAGCTTCCTCTATCGGTATTGGTGTCATTTTGCTTATCTTTATTTTCTTCAAAGTCGGCGTTTTTGTTAACAGTGTATTAAATCCTCCGAGGATAGATCCTGCAAACCAAGAGTACGGCAAAATTCCACGGCTTGCATTCCCCCAGAGCACTGTAAAAGGTGATTATACCTATGCCCTTGATACACTCACGGGAGAACTGCCGACTGATTTTCCTGACCGTTTAATTATTTATCCTATGAATATTAAGCAGGCGAGTTTGATGGATCTGCAAAATACCAAAACAAAAATTGCAGCATTAGGATTTGTCGATATGACGGGAAACCCATTACCTGAAATCCCTCACCCCAACAATGTCTATGAGTGGAGAGAACCCAGAGGAATACAGAAAAAAATTCTCGTTGATGTAGTAAGTCAAAACTTTACCCTCACGTCAAATTATATGTATTCCAATACTGTATTGCGTGCGGCATCAAACCTAACGGAAGTATCAGCATTCGGAAAAGCGCAGGAAATGCTCACTGATTTAGCAATACTTCCTACAGACGTGGACTTTGAAAAAACAAGAAATCCCGATCCAGAAATAAAATATATTACCAAACCCCAACTTTTGCGAATTAACGGAAATGAATTACTCCCCGCAACCAGTTTATCAAAAGCCCAAATCGTACGTGTGGATTTATACCAAAAAAATATACAGTATAAATTTACTGCCGGCAAAGGAGAAAATCTTACAAGTTTTCAAGAATTTGAGATGGATATACCTGTCATCTATCCGCATCCGCCCCTATCCACGATGAACTTTCTTGTTGCCTCGGGAGAAAATGAAAACGAAGTTGTTTCTGCCATATATAATCATCAATCAATAAACACAACTCCTGAAAAAGAAGCGACATATCCGATTAAATCACCTGAAGAGGCATTTGAAGAATTAAAAAGCGGCAATGCGTATCTCGCCTCTTATAACGGCACTGATGAACAAGTAATGATTGAAAACGTTTTCTTAGCGTATTATCTCGGAGAAATCCAACAAGAGTATCTTATGCCGGTTATTGTATTTCAAGGGAAAAACGGATTCTTTGCCTATATTTCCGCCGTAAAAGAGGAAGCCCTTCAAGATTAACGCTTCTTATCAGGCATTACATATTCCACACTCGTTTGCACATAATTAATAAGAGCAGATGTATCCGCAAATCTGTTTGTGCTCTGCATCACCACAATCACATAGGTATGACCCTTCTTTTCAACCGAAGATACTAAGACTTCACCCGCTCCTTCGGTTGTACCTGTTTTCAAACCGGTAACCCCTTGATACCCGAGTAATTTATTTAAATTAGTTATTTGAAATTGCCTCACTCCATTTATAGTAGAAATTGTTTTGTATTTCGTACCAGTAATTTTTGTCAGGGTAGCATTATTCATTCCATACGAGGCTAAACGCGCTAGATCTACCACTGTCGTATAATCTCCATCATCGTCCAAGCCTGAAGGGTCTGAAAAATGCGTATTGGACAGATGCAACGTCACAGCTTTACGATTCATGCGATCCACAAATGCGCCAGCTCCCCATGGATAATTATCCGCAATTGCTTGGGCAGCATCATTGGCAGAAGGAAGAAGCATCGCATACAATAAACTTTCAAATGTATATTGCTCTCCTTTTAATAATCCCAAACCGGATCCTTCCACCCCATTCCTTTTTATAGTTAATACATCATCCAATTTATAATAATCAAGCCCCGTAAGTGCAGTCATCAGTTTGGTAGTCGACGCCATAGAAAAACGAACCTGAGGATTTTTTGCAAATACCATTACCTGTGAATCACGATCCACAATTATTGCAGCCTTAGCAGTTATTTCAGGATATTGTACGGCTTTTACAAAAGGATACGGATTAATTTTTGTAGCAGATGTATAGTAGGTGAATTCCTGCTGTGATATTGATCGCAGGAAATGATTATTGACACCATCCATCACCAAAAAAACCGCTAATAGAAATAACGGAAGGCTAATTAACTGAATATCTGATGTATTTTTTTTATAAAACTTCTTTATCCTGCTTCCTAAAGTACGCATGTCTAATTTGGGGATAAACTGATTAAAAGAAAAAGAGGGCGCGCTGCGCAACAAATTATCTGCGATATGTGATGCGGAAACAGGAACCCTAGGAAGCGGTTTATTTACCTTTGGCTTTGCTTTTGTAAACTTTTTTGTTTTTTTCTTCGATAACGGAAAATCTTTCATCGACACGCTCCATATCTCTGGGGAAGAGTGATGCTTCCCGCACATTAGATAACTCGAGTAATTTCATTGTAAGTCTTTCAAGGCCAAATGAAAAGCCTCCTTCCGGCGGCATACCGTATCTGAATGCCTGCATATACATACCGAAGTTCTCAGGATCTACATCTTTTGCCTTCATAGCCTTTATTAACTCCTCATGATTATTGATACGTCTTGAGCCACTGAGGATTTCGGTGCCTTTAAAAAGTAAATCGTATGACAGACTGTAGGTAGGATCCTCCGGATCAGCATAAGTGTAAAATGCCCGTTTTTTTGTCGGATAATGAGTGATTGTCACAAAATCTGAGTTGTGCTTTTCTTTTGCCCACGCGCATATTTCTTTTTCATCATCAGGATTAAGATCAAGTTCCTTTGAAAGATCTCTCCCCGTTCTCTCAGTGACAATCGCCTGTGCTTCGCGCATCTTTAAACGTGGAATTTTTGCAGGGATAAGTGGTTTGGAAACACCAAACAATTCCAAAATATCTGCATGGTTCTCACTTACGCTTCGTACCATTGAAGTCCCGACAAACTCGAGAGCATCAAGAAGTTCTTCAAAACTCTGGATGAAGGCGATTTCAATATCCATCATCGTAACTTCCGAAAGATGGCGCGTGGTTACTGAAGGCTCAGCTCGATACGCTTTGGTAATCACAAACACCCGCTCTAAAACACTTACCATAATTTGCTTGTATAACTGCGGGCTTTGGGTCATATATGCTTTATGCCCATAATAGTTTACCTCAAAAACCTCTGATCCGCCCTCTGTCGCACCGGCAGCGATAGTAGGAATAAAAATCTCCGTCGCTTTCAGCTCCGTCGCTGCTTTGCGGAATGCTTCCGCAATCGCAGCCTGAATCTTGAAAATATTTTTCACTCGTTCATGCCTGAGCGTCAACGCGCGGTGATCAAGAAGTGTGGGAAGTTCGAGATTAAGCGTCTCTCCTCCCATATCAAATGGCAGCGTTTCTGCCTCTGCGAGTATTTCGATTTCATGCGCTTCCATTTCGACAGTCCCGCTTGCTATTTTTTTATTGACAAGCCTCTCCGGACGGGCATTAATCTTCCCTTTTATGGAAACTACGGATTCGGGATGGAGAGTACTCGCGGTTTCATGAGCCATGGATGAAACCTGCGGAATAACGACCACCTGCAATAATCCTGTCCTATCACGAAGGTCAAGAAAGATAAGTTTACCATGATCACGGCGAGCATGAACCCAACCCTGGACTGTGACTACTTTATCGACCTGTTTTGGCGTATCTTTAGTAAGTATTCGCATAATTCTTGATAACGCTTCATATCATACACCACTTAACTCAGCTTGACAAGTATAGTAAAAATGTCCTATAATATTTATATGTCTGAGATACCCAAAGGTTCCCCTGACAGAGGAAGAATACGAAAAGCCGTAAGAAACATTCCCGACGCTTCATTAGCAAGCCTTCCTCGTACTGCTGCAGGATTTACTATCGAACAGCCGGCGACTGATCACTTAGTCAGCCTTTCTACATTTAAAAATATCTGTGATACGCCATTTGCAAAATATTATATCGATAGTGGCGATATTGATACACTTACTCATATGAGTAATCCCTCACGAAAGGGAAAAACCGCTGAAACTACAGAAACGCAAAAAATAAAAAAGGTAAAAGATAAAATAGATAACGTAATCTATGCAAAAATACAGGAAGAATTTTGCTTGGAATCACCAAAAGAAGCTCGTTCCTATTTCCAATCAAAATGGCAGCAAGGAATCGCGGCAATAGAACAGCACGCTCAAATAGTCTATGGGCAGCCGGCGTCGATAAGTGACGAATTAAAACGGGAACAAACACCATCACGATTGATCCAATTACTTGTATCAAACTATACCGCACCCGAATTACAAGAACAAATTAAAACAAACCTCCTTCTCACTCGTATCGCCGGAGAAATCGAATTATCCGCCAAAGGCGCGGATAAAAAACTACGACAGCTTCAGGACTTATTTAATGAGAAATTATATGAGGGGAAAATCGGAGAAACGGAAAAAGTAACAAAATATGGTTTATTTACCTCAAATAACGATCTTGTAGGATCCCCTCAGGACACGAGGCCAACGGACATGGAAACACCGAAAGGAACACATTATAAAACAATTTCAGCAAATACCCGCACAGTCAAATTACATGACAACATGACACAGGTGGTGCAGATAGCAAATACCAAAAGCATGAGTACAGGTATCGAAAAAGCATTGCGTAAAACATTGAATGCAAGCGATAAAGATCAAGGAGATATAGTGAAATCCTCCAAATATGTACAGGATACACATAGGATGATGTTTGTTCTATTTGGAGATAACGATGACGCAGAAGCATTACGGCAAAAAGTAGGAACGACTATTATTGATAATTATGGATATTTTGAAACGCGCACTCCGGAGGATATTCTCATAACAGATGCCGCAAAGAACGAGCAAGCGGGCAAATCCGCTGAGTACGAGCGTCTGCGAATACAATTAGCATTTAAGGATATAAAAAAACCTATTGAAATTATTATCCAAACCTTACCGCAATATTTGCGGGGACATTTCAATGTAGGGACGTATGACGCAAAAACAGATACCGTTTCAGGCCCAAATCACGCAATAATGGAAAATGTCAGAGCAAGGACAATAAATGAAGTACTCCTTTCGTTTCAACCGCCGACCGAAATGAATCCGAAACCGGCAGGCTCACGAATGCGCCGTGCACAAACACAAGTACAGCGAAGAATGGCTGAAGCAAAACAACAACGGGAAATTACGATTGGGTAATGTCCCGAATCCTCAATTGTATCTTTGTATTTCCCTGCCACGTATTCTCATCAATTGTATATACGATATCAACGATACTCCCTGTGGGAAATACGTCAGCAACTTCCCCAAAACCGAATCCTATCGCTTCAAAACTTTTCCCACCCTCTTCCAATAAAAGACGCAGATGCTTGCCCTCCTTACCCAAAACTCTATTCCCTTTAATAATCGCTTTTCTTGTCATAAAAATCGGCTCTGGATTACCCATACCAAAGGGAGCCAACTGCTGCGTCTTTCTATATAATTCAGGTGAAATGAGAGTAAATGGTATCTCGCAATCAATTTTTACCGTTCTGGTAAGCATCTCATCATCCACGATTCCTTCCGCATTTTCCTCAAGCATGGACTGCAACACACCGAGTTTTTGTGTTTCGATGGTAAAACCTGCCGCCATCGGATGTCCTCCGACATTAATAAAATGCTCCTGATGTAGACGGAGAAATTCAATGATATTAAATCCCGTGACAGACCGGGCTGATGCTTTACTTTTCTCTGTTCCGATTGAGAGAACAATCGCGGGACGGTAAAATGCTTCGACCAGCCGTCCCGCGACAAGTCCTATGATTCCTTCCTGATATGATTCATGAGCAATCACGATAATTTTCTTCTTATCAACAATGCTATCAAAAAACGTAATCGCATGTTCTGACGCGTCTTTCAGAAGCTGCTGACGTTCTCTGTTGGTAAATTCTAATTTTGAAGCCAGAAGACTTGCTCTCTTTTCACTCTGTGTACATAACAAGCGGAGGCTATCCATTGCTGAACCGATCCTCCCTGAAGCATTCAGCCTCGGCCCAATGATATATCCGATATCATATACGCCGATCTTTTCCTGCGTAATACCCGCCTGCTGAAACATTGCCACGAGCCCTATACGCTGTGTGGTTTGCAATTTTTTCAGTCCTTCTTTGACGATGACTCTATTTGCACCAACGAGCGGAACTAAATCGGCAACAGTACCGAGAGCTGCTAATTCTAAATGGACATCATTATCCGCACCTGCTTCTACAATAGCTTTCTTTACATATTTTCGTAATGCTAACGACAACAAGTACCCGACTCCAGCCCCACATAAATTGGTAGTATGAACGATAGCGAGCGCATCGGGAAGTTCTTCTCCCACTGTATGATGATCCGTAATAATGACATCTATATTCTGCTCATTCGCGGAGTGTACAGCTTCATTTGCCACGATACCATTGTCTACCGTAATGATAAGCTTTTGCTTTTTTTCTTTGAAAGCAGCGTTATCCATTGCTTTGATGGATAACCCGTATCCTTCTTCTTTTCTATCGGGGATAAATGGCAATACATTTCCACCCAACGCAAAAATTGTTTCCCACAAGATAGCGCATCCGGTGATACCATCCACATCGTAGTCACCAAATACGATAATCTGCTCCTGTTTTTCAATTGCTGTCTTTATCCTCTTTAATGCTTTTGTAAGTTGTTTGCTATCAATACCGACAGTATCGGGCGTTACAGCATCTAGCGTAGGATTAACAAAAAGTGCACGTTTTTTCCCGCTTTTTATCCCGCGATTTGCAAGAAGTATTTCGATAACTTCATCAGGAGAAGTGTCTTTCCGTGTTACTGTATTATTGAGGATACTCCACTTCTTTTTTTTCGACATGCTATAATTTTAACATATGAAACAAGCAGCACCACCTGAAATCAATACTATTTATAAACGATTTTCCAAGGAAGGTTTTTCTCTCTATCTTGTCGGCGGATCCGTACGAAATATACTCTTGTATAGAGACGCTGAGCAAAAACATATTAAAGACTGGGATATGACAACCGATGCGACGCCGGAGCAGATACTCAAAATGTTTCCCGATGCTTTTTATGATAATGTCTTCGGAACAGTTGGTATACCCAATAAGTCGCTCATCGAGACCGAGCATCCCGGTGTGGTAGAAATTACAACATTTCGTACAGAGCGGGACTATGATGATAACCGTCATCCGAGTGAAATTAAATGGGGCAAAACAATCGAGGAAGATTTATCAAGGAGAGACTTCACAATGAACGCGATCGCGATGAAGTTGACAGGTACGGAAGCAGAAATTGATACTGACGCGATTATTGATTTATATCATGGCAGAGAGGATATCAAAGAAAATCTTATCAGATGCGTGGGTGACCCAAATCTGCGTTTCAAAGAAGACGCGCTGCGTCTGATGCGTGCTATCCGCTTTGCCGCACAACTGGGATTTCAGATCGAAGAAAAAACGCTCGCCGCGATAACCAATGACGCAGCGCTTCTCAAAAATATCGCCAACGAACGTATCCGTGATGAACTCTACAAAATTCTCGCAAGCGATTACCCGTATGAGGGCATTATGCTTCTTAAAAATACAGGACTCCTTCAGTACATCCTTCCGGAATTACTTGAAGGCATAGGGATTTCACAAGCACGTCCCGGCAGACATCATAAAGACGATGTTTTTACGCATAATGTGCTTGCTCTGAAATATTGTCCATCCACTGATCCCATCGTCCGTTTCGCGACACTCATCCATGATGTAGGCAAGTCTCGTGTCGCGGCGATTGATGATGATGGGTATATTATTTTTTATAATCATGAAATCGTCGGTGCAAAAATGGCATATGAGATCTGTCAACGATTACGTTTTTCTAAATATAATCGCACCAGAGTGACAAAACTCATCCGCTGGCATATGTTTACGGTAGATGAACATATTACAGATGGCGCAGTACGGCGGTTCATCAGAAGGATAGGAGTCGAAAATGTCCATGATATGATGGATCTTCGAGTTGGCGATCGACTGGGCGGAGGTACTCAAACTGCGGAAAGCTGGCGGCTGAAGTTATTTAAGAAACGGGTTGAACAGGAACTTGCTCCCGCGCCTTTTTCAATACGTGACTTAGCAATTGACGGGAATGATATCATGCGGGAATTGCAGATAAAACCGGGAAAGCAGATCGGGCAGATACTGCAAAAGTTGTTTGAAGAATGTGAAGAAGATATGGAAAAGAATACAAAAGAATATTTACTCAACAGATCAAAAGAATTACTCTGATTTCTTAGATGTTTTCGGAAGGGCTGACGTGCAATACATACATTTTCGTGCTGCCTTTGGCACTTCACTCAAACATTCAGGACATTGGCGGACGTTTACCTCTTTGTCAGGTTTTATGCGAGAAAGCATTTTATTCATCGGTGTAACGACAAAGAAATAAATGACTGCCGCATTGATAAGAAACGCGATAAACGCATTGATAAAGTCTCCAATCAAAAACTTACTATTATTGATGGTAAAATGCCATGCAGAAAAATCAGGTGTGCCGCCTAATGCACCGATAAGAGGAGTAATCAGATCCTTTACCATAGCATTCACAACGGCACCGAATGAAGCACCAATAATGATACCTACCGCCAGATCCACAACATTGCCTTTGAGAATAAATGTTTTAAATCCATTGATGACTTCTTTCATAATAAAACAAGTATATCCTATCTCTACAATTTGTCAAGAAAAATAGCTTGACATTGGAATGAGAAGATAAATATACTGAATATAGGTGAAAAATACTAAAAATAAAAGAAAACATACTATGCAAAAAAAGACTGCAAAGAATGGACAAAATAAAATTTTGCTTTTCCTGATTCTTACTATTATCCTCGGAACAGGAATAATCATTACCAATACATTGTCATCGCAAAAACAAGAAAATCGTGCTCGGGCAGCAGGATCAGGATGGTTATCAGGTTCATCATGTATGGGCACCATTGACGGATCGTTTGCGGCATGGAGAGGTTCTCCATTGACAATTGCGGGGACATGGAATGACGTCAGTTATGATGCGCAAGAAAACATGCGCTCTATATCAGGAGAATATGGCAATTGGGATCAGAACCTTGACACAAGCATTGGAGCTTTTTGGGGAAGTAATTGGCAAGCAGCAGCAAATGGTGAACATGATGGACACTTAAGAGCATCTTTAAGGAGTATAAATAACGGTTGGGGCAAGAAAAAAACAATATTTATCCGTTATGCCCATGAATTTAATGGGAACTGGTATCAATGGAAGGTTACCCCTGCGGACAATGAAGCTTTTAAAACTGCTTGGAGACGTTTTTACCAAATGGTTCAGGAAGAATTGGTGAGCAAAGGAAGGGATGCAAAAGTTGCATGGTCACCAAACTTCAGTGGTCATAATGGTATGGATACGCGTGAGAATTGGCCAGGAGATGCATATGTCGATGTAGTCTCATTGGATTATTATGATTGGGATCAATCACGGGATGAAGCATCCTGGGCAAGCAACTTTATGCGCACGGATAATGGTGCTCCGCGTGGACCGGGAGCGTGGCAAAGCTTTGCTAAAGCGCATGGAAAACCTATGGCTCTTTCTGAATGGGGTCCTACAGGCGCAGATACTCCGAGTGATAATCCTTTTTTCATAAAAAAAATGAACGAATTTTTTAGAGCAAATGCTGGAACCGGACCAGGACAAGTATGGTATGATATCTACTTTGATTGTAAGGGATATGTAGGAACAACAGGTGAAAAATTCCAAATATATCCTGATACTGTACTTCCTAACATCGCAAATACATACAAAAGCTTAAAATGGGGAGATGGAGGGATAAACTCTACTGCTCCTACTGTCGCTCCCACGACGGCGCCTACATATGCGGAAAGCTCACCAATTCCAGAACCTACCATCATAACCCCAACGTTATATTGCGGCGGATCAGGGTATTGTGTGCCATCCACTACTCCTCCACAGGATACATATATTGATCAGGACCGTCAACAACCGGGTAGCAATGTAGATCAACCAGAGGGAGGAGACCAACCAAGCCGCGGAAATAATGATGCTCCACGACAAAATCAAGGATTCTTTCAACAATTTATCCTTTTTATACTGCAACTGATTCAAGCATTATTCAATGCATTGAGAGGATAATCCTCGTCTTGTTTTTTTTATAATACAAAGTATACTATAAACTGCTGAGCAAGTTTTTCGATTTCCATTAAATGGTTGCTTCTAAAAATCGTTCTTTGTCATTCTTCTCAGAAAAATAACATGAAACAGATTCCGAGTAATCCTATCAATTTTGGTATCTTTCTTACCAAAATACACCGTAAATGGGCAATTCTTGCGCTCTATTGTGTTTTTGTGGCAAAAGCGCTAGATTCCGCTGCCATACTCGTGTTAAAAGAATTTACCGATATGATCGCAGCAGGTAATTACCATACAAACGCTATCTGGATTACCGCAATCGCGTATCCGGTTACATTCCTTTTAGCACATCTCCACTGGCGCACAAGCGGATTTATGGGGATGCGATGGTTTGTGAATCTTCGTGGTAGCGCATATCAGATGTTATATACCCACCTTTCGCTACATAGTAAAGATTATTTCAACAACAAATTTGCGGGAAGCCTTACTAACAAAATTGCGCACGCGGTAGAAGGCACGGAAACGATTTTTCAAAAAACACTATGGACATTTCTTCCGTTATGTATGGGACTTATGTGGTATATCGTATTTGCATGGCAATCCAATTATTTATTGGGGATTGCGCTTGCTGCATGGTCTCTCTTTTTTGTATTATTCAATATTATCGCGATAATCATTGTAAAACCTCACTATATTAAATCTGCGGAGACACTATCCACATTAAAAGGAAGAATAGTAGATTCTCTTGCGAATATATCACTCGTACACGAATATGCTAATCTTGCGGGTGAGCGAAGTTATATAAATACATATATCAACAAACATACCAATGCGAGCAAAAAATCATGGTCAGAAAGTGAAGTAATCCTGCTTATCAATGGATTTTTTATCTTTATCTTCGTCAGTTCAATGATTCTGACAGCGGTATTTTTATTAAAAAATAATACAATTACTATCGGAAGTATTGTCATGATTGCACATATGACCACGAGCTTATATGCGCAATTTCTTTTTCTCGGATTTGAACTTCGTGACGCGACACGATTTTACGGAGAGGCCAAAGAAGGTCTGACAGAAATTCTTCCAGACCATGAGATTGTTGATACGCCAACTGCAAAGAATATTACTATTGAAAAAGGTGCGTTAGAACTGGAAAATGTCACATTTCAATACCACAAGAAAAAAGTATTTGATAACTTTTCTCTCTCAATTCCCGCCGGGCAAAAAGTCGGACTTGTCGGGAGAAGCGGCGCGGGCAAAACAACCTTTGTCTCACTTCTTCTGCGTCATTTTGAAATCCAAAACGGTGACATCAAAATTGATAATCATTCCATCAAGGACATTACGCTGGAAAGTCTCCGAAAAGCGATCGCGTTTGTCCCCCAAGACACGAGCCTTTTTCACAGAACCATCCGTGAGAATATCATGTTTGGATCAAATGACGCAGATGAAAAAGATATTATGAAAGCGTCAGATGTAAGCCAAGCAACCGACTTTATCAATGACTTGCCGCAGGGATATGAGACACTCGTCGGAGAAAGAGGTGTCAAACTTTCGGGTGGACAACGCCAGAGAATTGCTGTTGCCCGAGCATTTCTCAAAAACGCGCCGATTATCATCCTTGATGAGGCGACAAGCAGTCTTGACAGCCAAAGCGAAAAAGCAATCCAACAATCTATTGAAAAACTCATGAAAGATAAAACCGTCATCGCTATCGCGCATAGACTCTCAACACTTAAAAAAATGGATCGAATTATTGTCATAGAAAATGGACAAATACAAGAAGATGGGAAACCGAATGATCTGCTCAAAAAGAATAGCGGTCTCTTTAAAACGCTCTGGGATCACCAAGTCAACGGATTTATCGTCGATGAGGAGGAATAAGACCTTATATAAAAGGATTCACCACATGGACGCTCTCATATACTGCTCCATCTTGCAAATCCTCACTATACAGAATTGAGCACTGCATATCAATTGCTGCCTGCACAATTAACGAATCATAGTAGCTAAGGGAATACCTAGTGTAGAGTTGCAATGCTCTCAAGTAGAATGGAATACTTGGATAATGCGCGAGTAATGGCAAAAATAATTGCTGCACGATATCTCTGACATCATCTGCTTTTAGTGGTTTTTTTGATTTCTTTAATACAACATTACAAAATTCTTGAATTACTTGCGTACTGATACATGCTTGTTGACTCTCTATGTGTTCAAGGATAACCGAACGGGCCGTGGTTGACTTCTGCTTATCTGAGGCATCATGGGCATAGATAAAGATGTTTGTGTCGAGAAAAACCATAGACGTTATCTCTCATTCATCTCTTCTCGAGACGCTTTCTTCCCTACATGCAAGTAACTTGTCCTCTTCCATAATTTTTTTATATTTCCAATGTTATTGTCGGTGGCATTTGCATTTAAATCAGTGAGCCATTCGCGAAAAAGATCATTCAACGTACGATTTTTTTGCGCCGCAATTTTGCGCGCTTGCTCAATTAATTCTTCCTGTGCAGAAAAGGTAATATTTTTCATAAAAATAGTGTACACAAAATCGTGCACACGAGTCAAGGAGCAAGTATATTCGTGTATTTACATAATATTTGTTATAATACACCTATGACCAAACAGGAACTCAAAGACGAACTCAAAAAAGCAATGCTTGCCAAGGATATGGCAAAAACATCCACACTGCGAATGGTAATTTCCGCACTTGGTTATTATGAAATCAACAAAGGTGGCGCAAACTACGAAGCCACGCCTGAAGACGTGGAAGCTGTACTTCAAAAAGAAGTGAAACAAAGACGGGATTCCATAGAACAATTCAAAGCAGGCGGACGGGATGATTTGGTTGCAAAGGAAACAGCCGAACTGGATATGCTTTCAGAATACTTATCGCAGCAAATGTCTGAAGAAGAAATCAGAAACATTGTTACACAGACAATACAGGAGACAGGATCCTCTTCAATGCAGGATATGGGCAAAATAATGGGAGCGCTGATGCCAAAAGTAAAAGGGAAAGCAGATGGAAACCTCGTCAATAAAATTGTCAGAGAAACATTAGTCTAAATTTTTTGTGAATCTTCCGGAGTACTTGCTCCATTTTGTGAAATTCCTTGGTTTACTACCTGTTGATTTACATCTTTCTGTTCAACTGCTTTTCGGACAATCCCTCTACGAAAGAGATCTCGTATTGGCGTCTGCATTAATGTGTTGCTGCTGGTCTGTGCAAGCATTTCCTGAAATTTTTCAGGCGTAATACGCATCGCTTTCATCACAATATTCTGTGCCTGCGTATTATTTGTAAGTATTTCAGCAAGTGTCTGTTCAAGGATACGTTTTTTGGGAGAGGGAGTATGAAGCACCGGATTATCAATCATATTATTTTCTCCTTTTTGCAGCCCAGTTCTGCCAAACGACGAGAAGCGGAGCGGCATTAAAGATAGATGAATATGTCCCTGACGCAATACCGATGATCATCGCGACAATAAACCATTTGATCGATTCTCCACCAAACAACAAAACGGTAAATAGGACTAACAGCGCAGTAAACGACGTATTTAAGGAACGTACTAATGTCTGCAAGATAGAATCATTCGCGATTTGTTCAAAGGGAGCTTCGATATTTTTATGCAGATTTTCCCTTATCCTATCAAATACAACAATCGTATCATGAACTGAAAATCCGATGACAGTTAAAAGTGCGGTAATAAATAAACTATCAATTTCTACACCGTAAAAATGTCCTAATAATGAAAAAATACCTACCAAAAGAAGCGCATCATGTAACAACGCGATTATGGCACATATACCGAACCTCCAGCTGCTGACAGGCTTTCGTACACCTCTAAAGGACCATGCTATATAAAGAACGATAAGAAATGACGCGATAGCAACCGAACTGAATGCGTTCATTGTCGTTTCATTCCCTATCACCGGCCCAATCGTTTCGAACTGCTCTTGCTTTACATTACCTGTCTCCTTTTTGAGATCTGAAAGTAATTTTATATCTTTTTTATCATCAATTGCTTTTGTTTTAACAATGACACTTTTCCCGGATTGCTGCAGCGTCACTAATTCAATATCATTTTTCGCAAAAACACTTTTTATTTTCTCAACTTTTTGCTCATTTACGACATCTTCATACGCAAGTATCATGCGAGAACCACCGGTGAAATCGATAGATAACTTAAAACCCCACAGAAGAATAGAGATAATCCCGGGCACGATAAGGAGTATAGATAAAGCAAAATACCAATTTCTTTTTCCAATTATATCTAACATAATAGTATATTTATCTTCCTTCAATTTCTTTTCTATGGAAGATTGCCAAAAAAGTTCTTGTTACAAATATTGCTGAAAAGAGTGATACAAAAATACCCAATGCTAACGTAAAAGCAAATCCTCTGACAACACCCGTGCCAAAATAGAATAACACAGCACTGGTAATAAGACTCGCGACATTTGAATCCCGTATTGAGAGCCATGCGCGAGAAAAACCCAAGTGCAATGCCGAATAATATGATCTCCCTTTACGCAACTCCTCTTTCATACGCTCAAAAATAAGAATATTAGCGTCAACAGCAATACCCACGGATAAAATAAATCCAGCGATTCCAGCGAGCGTCAATGTCACAGGAATAAGCCGGAACATTGTTAAAACCAATAATGTATAAACACTCAATGCAAGACTCGCAATAATCCCCAGCTTGCCATACAACACAATCATAAACACTACGATAACAACAAAGCCGATAATACCAGCAACTAAGCTCTTTTCGACGGATGCCTGTCCTAATGTCGCCCCTATCGAGCGCTGCTCCAAAGGAGTTAATGATACGGGCAATGCGCCAGCGTTTAACTGAATTTGCAGATTATTCGCCTGCTGCGTGGTAAAAGTTCCACTAATAACGGCATTGCCTCCAAAGATAGGTTCATTGACGCGAGGCGCCTCAATCACTTGATCATCAAGTGCAATAGCGAGAATCTTGCCGGTATTTCTTTTTGTTATTTCACCGAATTTTTTTGACCCCTCAGGGGTAAACTGCAGCTCTACCTGTGGCTTTCCGGTATTTGGATTAAATGAAACGGTTGACTGTTTGAGATCCGCTCCGCTCAATTCAGTTTTTTTGCCATTCACTCCGAAGAGCTGCAAAATTCCTATGGGTGTTCCTGATTTTACAAGTCTCTCTACCTTCGCGGGATCTGTAGCAGTTTTTGCTTCATCCGTAGCGATAGATGGACCTTCTTCCCAAAAAGTAAGTTTTGCCGTCTTCCCGACTAATTGTACAGCCTGATTAACATCCGTGACACCGGGAATTTCAACCAACACGCGATATTCATTCCCCGATTGTGATGTCTGCACAATAGGCTCAGAAACTCCTAAAAAATTAATACGTTTTTCAATAACTTCTTTTACGGATCCCAATGCTTTGGTACGCTGCTCTGAGGGGATATCATCCATATTTGCCTTAAGAGTAATACTCGTCCCTCCCTGAAGATCCAAACCCTTTTTGAAAGAAAAATCTCTTCCGAAAATCTTCATAAACGGAAGCCCCTTATGCTCATATTTTATAGCAATCGGATCTCCTGCCGGATTAAAAATTTTTGTGTCTATTTTGAATGGTTCTGCTAAATTAATGAGGAGAGAAATAATAACAAGAAGGATGATAAAGAGAAATGAAAAACGAATATTTTTTCTCATGAAAGAAGTGCCTCCTCGTCACCAATCAGCATTACACGAGAGCCAACGAGAATATTTACAAGAAAAGGATCATTACGCTGCTTGCGGAATTTAAATTCTTCCTCCGTCATCGCCGTATAGTTGATCTCAGTTCCGAGCCGCATCTCTTCATTACGGACAAGTATAGCGAGTTCAGGAAGCACAACAGTCCCCACGACTATTAAATCAACATCTTCAGGATTTTCCTTTATCCTCCTGATAAATTTCCCAGAGAACATCGCAAACTTAATCTTTCCGAGCTTTGCTCTATTTTCCAAAATCTGCTGTCCCAGACCAATTGTCTTTGCTCCTACTTTCAGCAAATCAAAATAGAAAGGATAGTCCTTTCGCAGAGAATAATATACTCTATTTGCCCGTGATTCTTTCTGTAATACCCCTTTTGCCTCCAAAGAAATCAATTCACGACGGACAGCATTTATCTCTTCATCAGTACGGCGTACGCATTCACGCACATGATACATTTCCAAAGGATGAGTTAAAAAGAGATTAAGTATTTTTATACGAGTCTTTGATGTGATAAGGTCTTCAAACATAATTTATGTGGAGATTATAACAAATTTGTACTCATTTTGACTAGTTAGATTTTTCTCAAAATATCCTATAGATTAATTGACGGTAACTTCTTCACCGATACCCAATACTTCAAACCAAATTTTACCCGGATTAAATTGAATCTCTTTTCCATTTGCGTCAGTCAATGAAAGATGCGACTCTCTATCTGCTTTTTCCCATGTAGCTTTTATTTGCTTGCCCCCTGAAAATACCAATGATTTGCCCTCGCCCTTGGTACCGTACAACATATGGGCGTTATTTTCATAGCCATCATTGGCATGACTCTCGCGCATAAAGAGCACCACGACATTTGTCGCGGATAATTGTTTCTTTGTATTTCTGTCAGTGTGTGCCGTTCCGCCATTTTTACGCAGATAGACATTCCCCTCCGGAGAATATGTCCAGACAACCGAATAACTTGATGAATCCCACGGGATACTAATCGTCTGACTACTCCCTTTATCAGCACTCGATTTAAATGAATAAGGAGTAAACGCGTTGTCCCACGACTTTCCGTCTTTATCCAGATTTGTCAGCTTTCTTTCGGCAGCAACTTCCCACAGTTTGGTTGTAACGGAATACATCGTATGTTCTGTCGCTACTTCATGTCCGAGCCTACTTTCATCACGTTTAAAAGTAGGAAACCCTATGGAAAACTGACTAAGATCATTATATGACTGCCATCCATAGTCGACAATTTGCCCAAGTGCATCTGCAGGCCCGGGCGTATTCGCACCTCCCACATGCGCATACAAAGGATACTCGCCATACTCTGATACAAAATCAAGGAAATATGTTCTTGCAGATCGCACCGGACCGACAATACCCGCATCCTGACAATAATAAATATTGAGCGTACGGGTGATGCCGCCTTCAGCAATTGCTTCATAGGTGATATCCGCGGCATTAATCCCGGATTGCGGACGGGCATCAAGATGGTTCTCAATCATTACACCAAGGGGTCTGTGTGTTACCCACCAATCCTTTTGATCTTTTCCGTATTTTACCCCGGTCAGCGGGCACACTTCGGTTTTGGGGGCATTGGGATCAAATGTCAATGCTTCATAATCATTCTCTACTTTTCCAACTGTTGCTGTTTTTGTTGCTTCTTTTCCTGATGTCGAGATAGGAGTTCCTTTCGAAAAAATCGCATACGATACACCTGCGGTAATGAGATACACAATAAATCCTAAACCAAATATTTTTTTCATAGGCAGCGTTATAAATGAACCTTTTGAGCCAGCTTGACAGCCTTCTTTTCTTCTTCAGACAACTCCAGTTCTGTTCCTTTTCCTCGAACTATTCTTTTAGTATACCATCTTGTACCGGTTCTTGAATACAAAGCAGTAATGACTATGCCAGAATCAAACGCATCAACTAACGCAAGAATAAAACTTTGATCGCCCCCTGTATCTTTAAACGGATTAAAGCGAAGCAATCCTATTTTTTGCAGGTGATACTTATCCTCTTTTTCTATTTTATCACAACGAATCTGTAATTGAGCAATATCTTTTTTTGCATCCTGTAAGCCAATAACCACGTTACCGAGAATAACATCAAGAGACTTTTTATTTATTCCCTGTGTAATAATAAGATAATTTTTCCGCAGTCTAAGATAAGAAACGGTAAGCCAGATAAGCCAAACTGCTAAAAAAGCAAGAATTCCAATAAAATACATCATAAATTTGATCGAGTATGATAATGTTCAAATGAACTCCCCTCATATTAGCCCCTTGACATGATCCAAGTCAATAGTGTAACCTAGGCTCATTCATGCCTAAAAAGAAAAAGACACTGAAACACAAACTGCAAACTGACAAAAGACGACAAGATGCTTCAGTCAGCTCAGATCCTATTCAGAGTGAATCTCCCACTTTTTCACTTCCTCAATCCTATATGGTCAAAAAACCTTCTCCGTCACGAACACCGGCATCGCCAAAACCTGCGACAATTACAACGCATGAGTATAATTATCTGAGACGAGATTTATTTAAAACCACTTTGTTAACGGGTTCAATCATTGTTATTGAAATACTCATCCGTTATTATCTCGAAAGGGGGTGAATCTAACTATGGCATCAATGTATTGTGTAAAATGTCGTGCAAAAAAAGAAGTCAGTAACCCTGAAAAAGTTACGATGAAAAACGGCAAACCAGCACTCAAGGCTAAGTGCCCTGACTGCAGTACAGGAATGTACAAAATCGGATCAAACTAATTTATTAGTTTCACCGACTTCTTGAAGAGTTTCTCTTCAAGAAACACAAAAAAGCCCCGCGTAACGCGGGGCTTTTTATATGCATACTTGACATAAAAAATGCTCTGATGAAACAATAGACTTGTGAAGCTGTCCGATCTAACTACAACTATATCCGAAAAATTTAACGCGGTAGAAGAATACTTTGATAATAAAATCGCAACAGGACGTTTTATACAAGATATTTCTTATTATGCTCAAATATACTCTCATTCTCTTAATGAAAAAAATAAACAAAATATAAAAAAACTATCGCAGTCGCCGTCTCTCAAAAAAAATTATTCCATAATCCAGAATATTCTTACTCTTCTGAATGCCATTCCTATCTTTGGTCCGGTCTTTCGTATACTCATCTATTTTCTCAAAATTTTTCTTTATTATTATGCTGATATTTTTATTATCTTTGCGCTCACTTTTCCATCATCTGTTCTTCTTGCAAATCTTTACCAATCATCTCCCACCTCTTTTTTTGCGCTCTTTATCCCCATACTATTCGTGATTATCTATTGTTATGCGGCACTTTTTCTGTACATTCATAAAAGAGAGGACGGAGAAAAAATATCTCTTTTCGGTGTATTTCGCCATATCACAAAAAAAAGTTCATCCATCTTTCTCATCATACTATTGCAGATAACAATTATTATCCAACTTATTATCGGATATTTTTTTGTCGCCTATTTTTATAGCGATGTATTTAATTATCTTAATATCGTATGGAGTAATTCTTTTATCTATTGGTTTATTGTGGTTTTTCTGGCACTACTTCTCTTTCTTGCAATATTTATTGTCACCATTATCGCGCATCAAGTATTCTTTATCACAATATTTGAAGAAAAAACTCTCTACGGAGCGATCCAATCAGCCTGGTATTTCTACAATAAGAATCAGTTACTTTTTTCAATATGTTATCTTTGTATTTTTTTCCTTTCTGTCATAACCATATATAATGCGTTCTTATACTTTCTTTTTATCGGTATCGCCATAACCTGTTATGCATGGGGTATTATCGCAGTTTTTATCGGGTACAGTATACATCATACATATTATCGAAAAAACACTTATGGGCTTAAATTTAATAAATCTCCTTCAATAACGCTCCCTCTCATTATTGTCTGTTTCGGCATAATGAATTATGTTCTTCTTTCACTCCTAACAATCAAACAATATGATGCTATAAATCGTTTCATCTATACACAGCGTTCGGATCATTTTTTTAATGCGGAGTTAAAAACATATATAAATCGTCCTTATGCGTATACCATTTCTTATCCTAAAACATGGGCAATTTATGAAAAAAATCCGAACAGTGTAAAAATATATAACAATTATAATGGCACTATCAGTGGAGGAATCTGGCTAGATATCAATGTAAGTCCTTATGATAAAGAAGCTTTCCACAAATATTATGATGCTCCGATAGGGAAATTATCCGCAGATACTGATGAACAAATTATTACCTATAAAATATCCAATATCTCCATAGACGGTAATGAAGGTGTCGCATTTACTGTCGATAAAAATTCTCAAGATGATCCTTCCTATCAGACCATCTATCTTATTCACAAAGACGATTTACTTTTTAGGCTTAATTTTACTTCTAAAAGTAAAACAACCGAAGGATATAGCTATGGTATCGTTGATAAAATGATTAACTCCTTCCGATTTATAAAATAATTACATTATTTTCTTTGCTATAATGCTTATATGAAATATGATTATTACGTCGCTTCGCGTTGGAGAAACAAATCTCTCGTTGAAGAATTAGTACAAAAAATACGGACAAAAAAGAAGAGCGTATATAGTTTCTTTGAAGGAGACGGTCGTGATCATCCCCTCAAACAGCAAGAACAACACTACTCTCCGGAAGAATTTATGCAGAAATTCGAAAGTATCCCCAACTGGACTACTGATGAAGGAATTAGGACAATTTTTACGATGGACCTAGAAGGACTACAAGAAGCGCATACATTTATACTTTTATTACCGGCAGGAAAATCAGCGCATATCGAGGCAGGGATTGCATATGGGCTCAAGAAGCGCTGCATCGTCATTGGAGAGCAAAAAGAAGCGGAAGCATCATATCTGGTATTTCATGCCTTCTACCCTACCATTGATGCTTTTATTGACACTCTGTAAAATTATTCTTCGTTTTGTTTCTCTTCGTGAACCAATCTGAAAACTTCCACATTCACAACTTTCCATTTCCCTGCTATTTTTGCAGGGCCAAAACCTGCAATCTCATACAATGGATGTCCCTGAGGATGACAATCTTGTCCTTCACATATTACCATCAGTTGATTAGTAACAGTTTTGCGCTGCGGATCAAACGCTTCAATCTCAATACCCGTAGGCTTATGTCCTAATACGTCAAAATAATAACGATACGCGTGATCCGAGTTTCCTGGAGTTATCAACGCAAAATTATACGGTTTATTATCTGTTTTGGAAATTACAAATGAAGCGATTTTTTTGGTTTGTTCCTTTTGTCCATTGGGAGAATGTAATGGCAGACCGTATATATTATAGACAAGAAGTGCTATCAGCATAAGCGTACTGATGACAAGACCCAAAGGAAATTTTCTTTTTTTTAATCGTGATAGAAACGATAAGAAATTCCCCATGATAAGAAACGGTAACGGGAACATAAACACCATATAATAATCATATATAGGTTTTTTATATAAGCCGAAGAGTGCTACTCCTATTACTAACCACGAAAGCAACAAAATACTTGCAATCTTATTTTTATTTTTTATCAATACTAGAATTGCTGCGACCGCGAGGATAACAATTATCCCACCATACAGCTGCAAGAAAAGAGGAGCAAAATGCTTATAAAAAGCAGGATCGGGAAAATTGTATACAAGTCTGCCAAACAATCGGAAAAATACATCGGCAATAGGCTGATAAAAAACGTCGTATGTGGCATATCCTTTTTCCGCATTACTCCCCAATATAAAAGCGCTTATTGCTTTGAAATTTTGGAAATCATGTCGAACTTCAAATGCTAGAAATGGAGAAAAACCCAATAAAAAACCTAAGAAAATTTGTCCATATCGGCTGATCAGTAGTACAATTTTTTTCTTTTTATACTGTACAATATGAATTAATAACATCGCGACCGCCACTGCTGCACCTAAAAATAAGGATATATAATGCAATTGTACGGCAATGCCCAGTAATATGCCGATAGCAAAAAAATACCTCCAGGTATTTTTTTGCGTCAATGCTTTATATAAAAGAACGATAATTAATAGAGAAAAAAACGGTACCGTATTGGGATTCCAAGAAGATCGCGAGTAGACAACGACAAGCGGAGACACAGCATACAAAGCAGCAGCAATAAGACCAGCTCGTACATTAAAAAATAACTTCCCGGCGTAATACACTAAAAAAACAGTAGCAACACCAAACAGTGCTACCATAATCGCCGGTCCGACAGGATCAAGGCGGGACAGCCAAAGAAACGGCGCCATCATATAGTAGTATATCGGACCGGTAAAGAAATCTCCTGCGGATGCGCGCGGTCCGAGAAGTGTGAAATTCCCTTCCAAAATACCCTTTACTACCAACACATCTCTTCCCTCATCTCCCAAAAATACAAGAAAATCGCCGATTTTGTACATTCGGATACACAACGCGGCAAGGAGAATAACGGCAAGAATTATTTTATGTATTTTTTTCATAATTACTTTGCTTGCTGAGGAGCTACTTGTTCACTTTTTCCTTTTTTCAGATGTGTTTTCCAAATGAGTTTATTATAAACAAAATAATTCATAGGTATCACAATAAAAAGAATCGTCGGAACTAATACTACAATGGATGTGGGGACATCGTTTCCAAACAAATTAATATGTTCCCCGAATATAGATAATGCGACAAACGAAACAAATCCCTGAATCGCGATTGCCCCAATTGATGTAAGATTAAATTTTACAAATCTTTTTAAGATACTTCCCTGCTCTTTGATTTCCTTTGTATCACCAAACGTCCAAAGATTATTGAGAAGGAAATTTGAGATAATCGCAACTTCACCACCTACCATCGCCCCGATATCCTGCCGCATACCGATCTTATAACACAACCAAACAGTGATCATCTGGAGCAGAAACCCTGTCCCCCCCACAATACCGAACTTAATAAATCGCTTGGAATCTCTAATACGAAGACGAAGGACAACGAGGAAAGAATCAAAGAGATCTTTTTGCGTAATTTTACTTGAACCTTCTTTCCTTTCATAAAAGATTACCGGTATCTCTTTCACTTTGGGACGCAACAAAAGCAGATCATGGAGAATATGAATCTTATACGCATAATAATCCGAAAATAAATGTTCTAAATCAATTTTTTTAAGAAACTCGGATTTGGTCAATTTAAACCCTGAGGTAAAATCATGAATGTTTTTATACCATAAGACATATTGCGCGAATATCCCTCCAAGTCTACTAATTACTTTCCTATGCCATCCCCA
>CAZLSZ010000008.1:34057-40328 GCA_964562445.1 uncultured Gammaproteobacteria bacterium | reverse complement strand
ACTAGTCCTTTTTCATAACACTTAACCATAAGTGCTTTTTTAAGCAGTTCTGAAATTAAATTATTGGAATTAATGCCTTCAATTTCTTCTCGGTCTCTCCAAGATACAGTACTTGAAAGTTCAAAAGAACACCCATAAAAGTTTTCTGGAGGTATTTGCATGCTAATAAATCTATTTGCGCCTAAAGCTTTAAATGCCCATTTTGTTTGAAGTTCCTGAAAAGAATTGTTAGGTATTCCGGAATCAGAAATAATAATGTAAAGCATATCGGGAATACGCTCAATCCTTAAAGCATTTGAAATAAGCAGTTCCTTCTCACTTGAAATAATATCTTTTCGTATATAAGTATTTGCAGCAATACTTTTTCCATTTAAAAGTAACTTCGGTATATCGGCATTTTCTAATGTAGATAAAAGGTTTGATAGTCCTTCTGTCCAGTTGTCTTGAAACTTTATAAACTCAAGTGATGAGGTAATATTGTCCAATGTTGCTGGATTAACGTCTCCAACGTTAATTGGGATAATAAGATCTTTTGCCCCCGCCTGAATGGCATTTAATGCAATGCTTCGTTGCCTTACTATTTCAGGGTTAGTAATAGAAGCATGCGAATATAAAGCAATGACTTTTTTAGCTATTTTGATAGCTTTATCAATAGATTCAGGAAAAGTCTCATCTCCTAGCTTTTTGTATCCACTTGACCAAACTTGATATCCCTCGCTTAGTAATTTGAGAGTCAGCCAGTCTCCAAGTATCTTATCACTTGTATCATAGTGAATTAGGATAGTACTTGAACCTGATCTTGGAGAGTTCGGTTCTTCAGGGAAAAGATCCGGTGGAAAGATTTGCGGATATCTTTTTATTAGATCTGGATGTTTTTCTTCTACTAATATTCGCAACTTTTCCATACTATATAGTTCTAGCTTCCAACCGTAAGTATTACTTATTGATTTGACTGCTTCATCTCTTTCTGTAGGAGTAACCTTGGATGTCGTTACAAAAACCAGTTCATTACAAGTATGTTCATGTTTTTTAATTTTCTCTGCATCTTCAGCAAGTTTAGATATCCAGTCCTCACGTACGCTATATGCAAAAATAGTTGTCACTTTTGCCTTACTTACATGAATAGCATCACGTCCCTTATCTTTAAATCCACCAAGAGGTTCAATTTCCCGATATCCTTCTCTGACCATCAGATCGTCCGCAAGACGTTCAAATTCTGCATAGTCAGTCAATTCATCAAGACAATAAATTATTCGATTTGCGGCCATATGTATTGCATGGATTATATGCCTAACTTTCAGATGCGTCAAATAAATTATTGTCGCTTTAATGGGGAATAAGCACCTTCTTTAGAAACCTCTTTGGTTTCTCTGGTCAAGGGTAAACTTCGCGAGGTCGATGCCTCGCCCTTGACCATTCACTTCCCGCTAGGACGTTCGTCATATATGTCGGGCATAGGGCATGCCCGACAAAAAACAATTATGAGAGGAGGTGAATATATGAAATTACTGACAGAAGAAATTAAAACGAAGATCCCTGCATTGTACTCACAAGAAAATGAAAAAGATCCGATGGTGATATGTAAGTTTTTTGATCCGACTGGATCATGGACATGGTATGGAATTGAGGGTGAAGAAACAGATAACGGGGATTTTCTATTCTTTGGGTACGTCATCGGTTTTGATGCTGAGCTAGGTTACTTTACTCTTAATCAGCTTGAATCAGCAAAAAGCCAGTGTAAAGGAATAATGGCTTTGCCGATTGAACGAGATATTTATTTTACTCCCTGCACACTTTCAGAAGTGAAAGCACAACATAACAGGGAAAGGGGAACGCATTTGTAAATCATGGGGGGCGAAAGCTCCCCATGTACTCATTAGCCTGAAGGCTAAATCTTAAAAGGAAGGAGGTGAAAATATTATGACTACTAAAGAAAGATTGAACGGGATAGAAAATATGATTGAAAAGGAGCTACGAGCGTGTCAAACTTCGTTAGTTGAGGACTGCTTAAAAGTTAAATTATTTTTATGTGAAGATATTGTCAATTTATATCGTCCGTTTGACGGTAAGTTATTAAAACCATCAGTATGCGTGAACTGTAAGGCAAGTTACCCATGTTTGGATAGTGAAAATGGTTTGTGTCAGCTTTGTTTTGATGATAAGCCAGAGTTACAAGAGATATATGAATGGTGGCTCGTGACTGAATGGTTTAGTACAAAGTTAATGATGGAAGGTAAGCCTGTATTAAAAAATGAGTATGGTACATGGTGGGGTAGATGTACAACTGGACAGGCAGTTAGTTTGGATGATGTCATACAACAGCTCTATGACAATCTGATGACTTAAGGGGATAGTGGGAAAAAGTGGGGCATTGCGAACATGCCCCACTATCCCGGATTTATTATATACCGAAAAGAGCTAGGGAATTGCCCCTTTAAGCCTCGACTTTCACCCATATATTAGATTCATTTTGTTCAATTCTTTTTTTAGTTGTGAGAAATAATTTAATTTTGTCATTATACGACTTTTTAAGTACAGCACTTGCATAATTGCTTACGTGCTTTTTCATCGACTCATTAGGACAGATAAAAAGATTTATTGGCAAAGGTGTATAGTTAGTATTCTCATTCCAAGTGGACTCATCAGCATATTCAAGATATTTTCTGACTCTCTTTCTCAAAACAAATGGTGGAGTAAAATCATCAAAAATGTCTAGAAAATATCTTTTTGTCGTTTCTCCATTTGCAGATATAAACGCATCTGGTTTAGGATCAGGGAAATAATCATAGCCATGTAGGTCTGACTTCGTAAAAAATTTCAGTTCTTCTTTTTCATCTTTGTGAGCTTGAAAATATATATAAGTATCAGCTATAAAAAGACAGTGACCAATGAATTTATCAACTCTTCGGTGTTCTTGATAAATGTACTCAAGCTGTTCTAATTCAATATTTTTTAATTTATGTAAAATATCTCTTGATTTTGGTCCAAGATAGTATATTGCTGCTTTATTGGTATCTGAGAATGATTTTCTCTCATAATGTCTTTTAACATATTTATTTTCTATTAATGCTTTTAACCATGATAATGTTCGGTTTGAATTTTTATGATGTAAGAGGTTTTGTAATTGATGGGTATTGAGGAATCTAAATTTATAGAGATAGAGTAGTATTTCTTTTTGTTTATTTGTTAGCGTTGATGTTTTCATTTACTTTGTATAGGTAATTACCGTTCCTTATATATATAAGGTATAGGAAGACAGGAAATATTTATTATTTAGCTTCATATTTATTGTTTTTTTGAGTGTATCCGTACACCCAATTTTATCTGCTTAATTAGACAGGTAATCCGGTTTTAGATTCTCTTTTAGGTGTCTCTTCTTGTATCTCGTCTTCTGCTATATCTACACCGTTTAATTGTGATTGCTT
Organism: uncultured Gammaproteobacteria bacterium; assembly: GCA_964562445.1. Lineage (GTDB taxonomy): Bacteria > Patescibacteriota > Microgenomatia > Levybacterales > UBA12049 > JACDET01. The sequence goes on along the minus strand of CAZLSZ010000008.1, from coordinate 36,903 downwards.
AGCTTTATATTCGACTGCATATAAGCTTTGTGAGGACTTTATAAAACGCTTCTGTTTAGCTTTATCAAGATCAACACTTAGAGGTATTGTTATACCCGAAAATGGTTCTTCAGGATGGATAGCCGCGGTTTTGATGAAAAAATGGAATGAGGGAAGATTTGTTATTTCTCCCGGTTCTACATATGGCCGATACTGAGGAAGGAGTAACTCCTCATCCTTAGGATTTGCACTTCTGAAGGTAACTACAGTTCCTGTATTAGCAAGAACGATTTGTACGAGGTTTTTGTCTTTCTGCTGTGAGGTAGACTGCTCAGCCATGGTTAAATTAAGTCCGTATTTTCTTGCCTCTGAAAGCATTTGGACAAATGATGGAGTAGCAAAGTTTTGGAATTCATCGACATAAAGATAAAAGTCTTTTCTCTCTTTTTGAGCCATTTTGGCACGTTTGAGAGCGGCAAGTTGAATTTTATTAAGAAGCATAATACCCATAACCTCAGATGTATCTTCACCGATATTCCCTTTTGCAAGGTTACAGATAAGTATTTTTTTATTATCAAGAATTTCATCAAAGTTAATCGTTGATTTCTCTTGTTCTAGTATCCTTTTAGCTGAAGGTGAAAAAAGAAATCTTCCTATTCTAGCTGTAACAGGCGCAACCATTTTTACCTTTTGAAAATCTCCAGCTTTCCCAAATTCATATTTCCAAAAATTCTTGAGGTTTTCATCTTTTATTCCAGCAATCGCTTTCTTTTGAAAAGGCGGATTATTAAGTAGCTCAAAGATTGTGAAGAGCGTGGGGTTTTTCAAAGTAAAAGCTGTATGAATAGTATTTCTTAAAATATATTCAATTCTGTGTGGATGGGAAGCCTGAGCATCAGAAAACATTTTACGAAAGAGGGATATGACACTCTCTGCGATAAATTCTTTCTCAATGAGTGTATCATCCTCGCTGAGTCTAGGTGTAAGTTCTAAAAGATTGACACCAATTGGATATTTTATATCAACAGGATTAAAGTAAATTAAATCTTTTATTCGATTTTCAGGAATACAGTTTATAGCTGCCTCTGCCAAATCTCCATGAGGATCAATAAGACAAACACCTTTACCATTTTTCAAATCTTGTGCAATCATTGATAAAAGCATCGTAGATTTACCAGTACCTGTAGCTCCTATTACATACATATGCCTCACTCGTTCTTCTTTGGTTAAACCTATCATAGTTTCGGTACCGGCATAATTATTTTTTGCAAATATGACATCCAACTTTGGATTATTTTTCAATGAAAGTGGAGCTGGTAATGTTTTGCTATGAATTTTAACAATATTTTCTGTTTGGGTAACTTGTGCAAATGGAAAATGATATAAATCTGCTATTTCTGATACAGATAGAATATTTGAACTACTATTTGTGATTATAGATAGTAGCCGTTTGTGAAAATTAATTTGGCTAATTCTTTGAGTAATACCGGGTATGAACTGAAATTTTTTCTTTAATGTTTGATACTTTGGAACAGAGAAGGTTGCTAGGGTGGAAACAAAGCCATCAATTCGTTCTTTTTCCTCAGTTTTGTTGTCCACTATAAGGAGTAGTCTTAACGAGGTCTCAAATAAGGACTGATCAACTTTCTCTTGTACAGATTTTATAACTTCCTGTTCAAAACTACTCAAAACTCGTGCTGGTTTTGATGGGTTTGGTAACTGTTGATAGAGAGACTGATTTTGAACTTTATAAGATGTGTTACTCGTAAGCTCTGATAAAGCCCACTGTAATTGACTCATTACAATTTCAATTATTCTACTTATTAGAATAATTCCAAAAGATATTGGTGAAAGTATACTTGGAATTTGTGGTTTATCTAAATAACGAAGTACATCCTCATTTCTTAAAATCATCCTTGATAAGGTCTTAGTTTCTTTTCTTTTTATAGGAGAAAGTACAATTTGAAATGCAATTAGTTCATGCGGTTTAAGTTTTGTCATCATACCTGTGATATATGCTACTGGATCATGTTCTTCGAGCACATTTTGTTTTTGTAGAGGAAAAGCAAAATGACGTGTTAACCCAAACTCAATAACTTTCTCAGAAAATGAAGTATTTGTATTATTGGGGATATATTCGTTAACCGTTTTTACTTCGACATGTGGCATGTAGGATAATATACTTCTTTTAATATTATTCGCGTCTTGTTGTCGTATCCTAAGTAGGTATCGTATACCTTGGTTATGTGTTGAAACAATCTCAAATGAAAAAAGTGTTTTCCTACCTAATATCTTATCTAGAAATGTTTTTTGTACTCCTAAGTTGTGAATAACAGAAAAAAGTTGTCCGGTAGTATACGCAGTTTTTTCAGTATTTACAGGTGGAGTTATTTCTAGAATTATAGATGGTTGATTTAATAGATTTTTAATATTTAGAATCTTACGCATCCCTAGTAGAAATATTAAGATAATTAGTAAAACTACAAAAATTGGCAGAAGAAAAGAGAAGGATTGGACAAATAAGGTAGTTTGATGGATAAGTAAATATACTGCTTCAAAATATGAATTATTCATTATCATTTGAGGCAGAAAATTTATTGAAATAAGTATATCATACGAGAATATAGAACTGAATAAGTTACAAAAAGTTGGTACAATAATATAGTGATCTATAAAGAAATTACAATAGACGACTACGAAAAATTAATTCCATTTTGGAAAGAGAATTATTTTGTTGGTGATATGGATAGTCCTGAAGGATTTAAGCTATTCATAGAGAAAAATCCTGGATTAAGTATACTTGCTGAAGAAAATAACAAAATTATTTTCTTCTTGTCCTATTCGTTTTGTTAATTCTCTACCTAAAC
>CAZLSZ010000008.1:26661-34047 GCA_964562445.1 uncultured Gammaproteobacteria bacterium | reverse complement strand
TGATGAGCATGAACATTTTGCAGAGGAACCGGAGGAAGAAGAGGCTATCTTCAAAAGCTAGTTGTTGATATAGCGTATAGGAAGAAAGGTATAGGTAAACAATTGGTTGAAAAAGTCGTTAGTAAGCTAAAAACTCTTGGAGTTACTTATATTCCCATAAGCGTAGAGCCGGAACTTGTTTCCTTTTATACAAATTGTGGTTTTAAGAAAGCAACGCAAATTTCAATGAAAATGGAAATAGATAAATGAAAAAATGCGGACATACTTTTTTATTCTGACTCCTTTGTTCGCTTTGGCAGACCTTCTAGTGTTCTCGGATTTCTAATTTCAGTAGCAGTTTCAGTCAGTATATCTTCAAGAGAGATAGTAGGTGCACCCAATTCTATCAGCCTACTATTATCAAGTATATTATTACCTGAAGGTCCCGAAGATTCTTTTTCTTGTATCATAGTTGGAGCTATTCCTAATTTATTACATAGTCTTTGTGCAAATTGAAATTTTGTGGTCGTTTCTGATGAAACTACATGTAATAAATCAGTACTTTCCGGATGATTGATCCACCATCCTATTACATCAGAAATATGATGTGTATATGAAGGAGCAAATCTCCATTCGTTATCAATTGCAAGGGGAGTATCTGTAGAAATTGCACTTACTAATTGACCCGGAAATTTATCTGTCATCCCATATGGAGCATCACCAACGATAAGGGAAGGTCTGATTATTAGATGGTTTATTCCAGATGAACCAACAATTTTCTCAGTTTCTATTTTAGTTTTTCCATATTGATCTGTTGTCCCTGGAATATCTGTCTCTCTAAATGGCCCATCCTGTCCATTAAAAACCGCAGTTGAAGATATATGAATAAGCTTTGCCCCAATTCTGCGGGCTCCTGATGTAATATTTCTTGTTCCTTCAATATTTACTTGCGTTGCATAATCAGGGTCTTGCTTGAATTTACCAGAGATTCCTACGCTGTTTATGACGACATCCGGTCTTTCATGTGTTAAAATTCTCATGACCTGTTCACTATCAGTGACATCCATAGGCAACAAATACTGTTGAGGGTTTTTACCATAGGTACCTCTCACAACAAAATTCCCTGAAAGATCGCGCTTTAATGCTGATCCTAAATATCCGTTTGCTCCCGCAATAAGTATTTTCATATTGTCTAGTAAGTATATGGCAGTGTTGATATAATATTTAAATGAACACAATTGATAAAAGCAGCTTGTTAGATCAATCTAAAAGTCACATTCAACAAGTAACGCAGAACATTTTAACACATAAAAGATATACTGAAACATCAATCCAAGATTTGCGAGACACATTAAGAAAAGGAGGACTCGAAGACCCAGAAGTATTGATTTCAACTCTTATTTATAGGCTTGAAGCAAAACAACAGCTGGAATATTCATTTAAAACTCCTTATTTTGTACGCTGTGACGTGCAATTTGAGGATGAGAATGAAATAAGAACCTTATATTTTGGTCGTTTTCCTTTTACACAAGATTCCATTTATTCATGGGTTGCTCCTGCAGCTGTAATTCGGTTTGAATCTCCAGGTAACTTTTCGTATACCTTGCCTAGCGGAAAACAGAAAACAGGAAAGTTATATCGAAAAGATCAATTTATGATTGTTGACCAAAAGATACTTTTCATGTCAACAGAAGGAATGGATAATCCAAGAGATTTAGTTTATCAGGAATATTTTTCAGAACAAAGAACGGGCTTCGTATTGCCGGAAATTGTTGAGCAAATGGAACAAGCACAGGATAAAATTATACGATCATATCCTTATGGTTCATTTCTTGTTTCAGGAGCAGCGGGGTCAGGGAAAACAACATTAGCACTACATAGAGCTGCGTATCTATTGCAGTCACCTGAGACACAAAACATTTTCCAACCAAATGAAATTATTGTTTTTGTTCAGGATGCTTCGACAAAGCGATATTTTAGCGGGCTTTTGCCTCAACTTGGGATTAATTCAGTAAAAATTAAAACATTTGATGAGTGGGCAATGAGTATATTAGGTATTAAGGATATGGAGTTTATAAAAAGATATGGGAAAAGTGAAGAAGAAAAAGATGATTATGAATATAGTAAAAAGGTATCATTGATGAAAATAAAATTGAGTCATGAAAAAGATATTTCGGCAATACTTAAAAAAACTTATAAAGAGTTTTTTACAAATGACCAAATGCGTATATTGGAAAAACAGCTGAAAGAAAAATTATTAGATCGTTTTGATCTAACTGTTCTCATGCAGTATGAATTACAAAAAAATAATAAATTTGTGGAGAAGGTAGAAAAATATATCCAACAAAAAAGTACAAGAAGGTATGTAAAAAAACAGATTCTACAAGAAGTGCAATATTCGCTTATCATTATTGATGAAGCAGAAAATTATCTTAGCCAGCAATTGCAGATAATAAAAAGTTGTATTAGTCCTAAAACAAACGCAATAATCTATGTTGGTGATCTGGTTCAACAAACACTTCCTTGGACAATTAAAGACTGGACTGATGTAAATGAAACGTTTGCTTCAGAACGGCAAGTCATTTTACAAAAAGTATACCGTAACACCAGACAAATTTTGGAATACATAAAAAAAGTTGGTTATACCACGACAATTCCTGCAAATATTAAGCAAGGCAAAAAGGTGGAAGAACGGGTAATAAAAAACAAGAAAGAAGAAATAGAGTACGTGAAAAAAATTCTTCTACAGAACAAAAACAATACAATTGGAGTATTGGCAAAATCTGAAGAGTATCTAATAGACTATAAAAAAGAACTACCCATAAACGAAAGACATCTTATTATGTCTATTAATGAAGCTCAAGGTGTTGAATTTGATATTGTTATCTTAGTCGGGGTAAATAAAGAATTATATATAAATAACAACAAAAACACTGAAATAGTTCTTGAACGAAAAAAAGTAGATAAAGATCTTCTATATGTTGCTTTAACGCGTGCAATAAGCAGCCTCTATATTTGTGGAAATACCAAATTAGTTTCTTTATTAACAGCATAGTATCTTTTCTTTTTTATATAGTTGTGCTAGTATGCCTAGCATGGCTAGAGAAATATTAATCGGAGGTTCGGGCAAGCAGGGAGGAGCAATCCATTTGCCGGTATTATTGGATGCAAGTAGAGGAGATTCCCGATTAGCTGCAATTGCTGACCCTGTTGATCCACTAAAAAGTCCATTTACTTCAAAACATGCTGAAGCATTGCGAGCTGCTGATACACGTTGGGTTCCTTTAACCGGAGACATAGGTCAAGATCTAGGAAGACTTACTAAATTTGCAAAAGAAACGCCAAGTGATACCCTTGTAATCAGTTGTCCTCCTTTACTTCATGCTGACTATATAGCTTTGGGACTTAATGTAGGGATGGATGTTATTATTGATAAACCATTCCTTAGTTTACCGAATCAATTTGGAAATCCTGAAGCTCCTGAAAAACTACAAGAAGAATATGAAAGATTAAAAGAACTACGTCGTTCATCAAAGCACAGAAAATATGACAGAGAATGTAAAGTTTCAGTTCCTCTTATGAGACGAGCTGTTACGCCATACACAGATATTCTAAAGGATTTAAGTGAAGTATATGAAGTGACAGGACAGCATCTTACAAATATGCAAACAACCAGAAGTGATGGATGTTTTAGATTCCCAGATGAATTTGACAGACCGGGAGCACATGGATATAGAGATGGTCTAGGTGCTTTAACACAGAGTGGTTATCATTACCTGGATTATATGGCAGCTTGTGTCTCATCTGCCCCTCCAGAAGGTACTCAGTTGAATTCACGCATGACTTCCCAAACTACTGTTTTTGATGGACGTCATGCATCACAAGGTACTCCTTTTAGTAGATTTTTAGGACGTACAAATACCCCTCCAGAACAAGGAGGTTTTCAAGGAGATAATGCAGAATTAGACTTTTCTGTTAACTTAAGTCTTGGACGTCCATCAGCACCAAAACCTGATTGTGATCTGCAATTTACTTTTATTCAAAATGGCGCTACAAGACGTGTCAGTCCATCATATCCTCCAGATGCAACTCATGATGAAGGATTAACAAATGACTGCAGTACTGTCATTCATCAAGGTCAATTACAGAGTTTCCACTTGCTTGTAGCAATGGACGGTGTAAATGGAGGTCGTGCAACTTTAGCTCGTCGACTAAATCCAAAGCTTGCAGCCATGTTAGGTCAGAAAGCGTTAACGATTACTGATTATGATCTTAAGGCATCAGAAAATGTCGAGCGAAACAGAGCTATGGTAAGTGGATTATTGGATAATTTTTCAGGCGGCGATAATCATGAATATGATCTATTGGACGCAAACTATCAAGACTTAACAATGCAGCTCTATGGAGCAGCGCTTGGTGCTAGTGTCGCACCATATACTACTTCAGTATCAAATTTGTGGGTTCCAGGAAGATAGACTTACTCAATAACTTTTAAAGTTTCAATTAGTTCCTCAACGTCTGCAATACTATGGGCAGGAAAGTTAGCAATTCTGATATGATTATTACCATACTGACGGTAACCCTTGCTGACAATATATCCCTTTTTAGCTAAACTGCTAGCTATTATTTCGGCTTTGCCTGCAACATCAATAACAATTGTGGTAAGGGATCTATATGGACCATTTATTAATGGTTTATACCGAGATTCATTATCGAAGTAGTCATATAATAGTTTAGATTTAATGATTGCATCTTCTCTCAGTTTATCAAGACCAACAGTATGAAAGTCATTTGCAACTTTATTGAGCAAATAAATATCAAACACATTTGGAGTTCCATATGGAATAGGAGCTAACAACTTTTTTTCTGATTCTGCATGAGTAATAAAGCTGAATTCTTTATTCCCAATTGGAATATTTTTCTTAACAAGAGAGTATGTTTTATTAATTGCAGCATCACTTACTATCATTACTCCAAGTCCAGCCGGGAGTCCAAAGCCTTTCTGTACGGAGAAAAAGGCAATATCTATATAAGAATAATCAACAGGAGCAAAAGGTGCTGATGATACAATATCAGCTATGAGAAGTATATTCGGATGTTTTCTTTTAATCTCTTTAAAACCATCCAGAGGTATTTGAAATCCTATTCCCGTCTCATTTTCAGTAATGCATATAGCTTCAGTCGCTTTTGGGATTTCTAACTCACTGAAATCAAATTTTTTATCTTTAGGCATGTGAAACATAACAGGCTTTTTGTTTAAATCTAAAGCTATTTGATAAAAGCGTTCAGAGAATTCACCAGTCATAACGTGCAAACTTTTTTCTTCAACAGTATTGGCAATTATTCTTTCCATACTTTCTATAGAATTGCCAGTAAAGAAGATATGATGTGTGGATGGGATGTTCAGTAATTCTCGAAGGTTGTGCGACAAATCCTGATAAATGTCAATAAATTTTTTTCCTCGGTGTGATATTGAAAGGATTTCATCTTTAATTGCCTGCTGTATATGTGAAGTAACTGTAGGATATAATTGTGTAGGTCCAAGAGTGAAATAGATATTCTTCATAAGAGTTTTTATTCGCCAAAATTAATTGAGAACTCATCTTCTGCTTTCACTTCAAGTTCGAGTCCTGTTTTGAGATACTGAGTTTTGATTAAAATATTATAGTGATTTGGAAAGTGTGTTTCATCAAACCCAAGTACTGTCCCAAATGGTTTATCTTTCAAATATAATGTGTCTCCGACTTCTATGACTCCTCCTTTTGCAATTTCACCAAAACCTAAATAAAACACTTTATCTATTGGCTTGCTTGGATCAGTATCTTCTGCGCATAAAATAAATTCGTGAATTTCATTTTTCAAAAGGCATCGTGTATGAAATGCTGTGAGATTAATTCCTCTATCTTTTTTAGAAAAATTCATAATCGCCACCCACTTACCTTGCAGATTGCGTTTTTCTGAAAAAATGCTGTCTAGTTTTCTCATATGAGTTTAATGGAAGTTGTTGCGAGGTAATCCAAAATTATTTTTGATTATTTAATACCTCTAATATAGCTTTGCAGAAATATTCTAAATCTGTAGGCACTCTTGAAGAAACAAAGTTCTTATCAATCACAACGGGTTTGTCTTCCCATATATATCCAGCATTTATCATATCGTCTTTGATTGCTGGAAGACTCGTCCCTTTTCTGCCTTTTACAACTTTTGCTGATACAGGAACCCAACCAGCATGACAAATAAAAGCCACTAATTTTTTCTTTTTATCAAATGCTCGTACTAATTCTAATACATTTGAGTATCTTCGTAGGAAATCTGGAGCAAACCCTCCTGGGATAATAATTCCGTCAAAATCTGCCTCATTAATATCGTCAATTTTGCAGTCAGGTTCTATCAATAAACCATTTTTTCCCTGATATGCTTTGATTTCAGGAGCTGCAGTGATTACTTCAATATTCTCTCCTGATAGTCTAATTTTAGGATACCAAGCTTCAAGATCTTCGTACATTTTTTCGATTAGTATTACAACTTTTTTATTGGTGGTTTTCTTTGGCATATCAAATAAGTTCGGCAATATCAATTTCGATGAGACCCAAATGGAAAGGTTGTCCCTGCAAGATATTATGCTTATTATACTCTTCATCATCCAGTACTTCAACAGCACCTAATAAATAATATTTGCCTTGTTTGCTCATAACTGATCCTGCAACGCCATATACTTTACGACCCTTTTCATCCGCTATTTCACCATGATCAATTCTCTTATGACTAATAACATCATAACTAACAATGTGGGAATATCCATCTATTTTGTCTGACCGAGCGTAATCAAAGAAACCTGAAGCTGGTACATAAAATAATATGTTTTTATATTGAGCTAGAGAAAGTGTAGGATATATCATTTCAGGATGACTATTATCTTTATCAGCACCCATAAATTCTAGCTCCTTGATCTTCTCTTGTTTAGGATCAAAAGCAAATAATTTTGATGTTCCAGCGTGTATTCCATAAATCTGCTTTGTCTCTTCATTCCACACAACTGATCGCCATATATTTCTTCCAATACTGTTCACACCGCCTCTTGTTTTGTCTGCCCACTCCTCAATTTTGTTATCACCTGATGGTAGGGTTATTTCAAGATACTCAAGTTTAAATGTTTTCTTATTTAGTCGAAAAATTTTATTTTCTTCAAATGATCCATACACATCTCCTGAATCATCAATAGTTAATGTTCTACAGATACTTCCTTGGTCCGTAATTCTTCCAAATTTATGATATTCCTTTTTGGCTATATCGTAGGCAATAAAGTTAAAAGAAGGAGCAGTAAGCATATAGAGAAATTCTCTCTCTTTATCAATAGCTAATGAGAGGATTCCATCTTCAGGCAATGGTATACCCAAATCAGTTACA
>CAZLSZ010000008.1:0-26648 GCA_964562445.1 uncultured Gammaproteobacteria bacterium | reverse complement strand
TTTTTATAATCCAAGGACACGATATGTCCACCTTCATATATTACGGGTTGAGGTTCACCACCTGGGTAAGCAAAATGTGTTCCAAAATATAATAACCCATCCTTACCTTCAAATAGAGGGGTATGTACTTTCCCTTGACCTTGAGACACTTCTTTATTTGGAATGTGATCAGCAAGTGAGAAAAGTTCTTCTATCTTGCCTTTAGCGTATTTAAAAACTGTTGCACTTGCTTGAGGTTGATGAGTGCATAAAGCAAAATATATTGAGCCTTCTGAAGAATCGCCTAACCCCCAATAGGCACTGTCCATATCTTTATATTGGGAGAGTAAAAAAATATTTGCTTTTATATCCATAATATTAAACTTACCTAAACGCAATCAAATTTTGTAACAGAAGACATAATTATCTAAGAAAACAATCTATTTAGCAAGATATTGTTTGTATTCTGTAGATAATTAGTATATATATGCGATTAACACTTTAACAAAGCTAGTAGAAATTATATAATAGCCCTTCCTATGAAAACATTATTTTCCATCATTATTCCCACGTATAATAGAGGCTATGTATTATGGAAAACTATTCTCAGAGTTAAAGAACAAACATATCCTAATTGGGAACTTCTTATTATTGATGATGGATCAACAGATAATACAAAAAGAGTAGTTGCTGAATTTCAAAAAGATCCGCGTATAAAATATGTCCGATTACCACACAAAGGAGAACAAGTTGCGCGAAACAAAGGTTTAGAGCTTGCAAAAGGATCGATTATTGCTTATGTCGACAGCGATGATGCTATATATGATAATTTCCTTTCTGTCGCTTTAGAATATTTTCAGAAAAACCCTAAAAAAGTGTTTGCTACATCAAATTTTAATCGTCGTATAGAAACCTATGATGACGATTACAAATTAGTTGATCTTGTCAGATCAAATTGTTTACAAAAAGATGCAATTACGCTTAAAGATTTTTATCACAGACATATTGAGCCTTGCGGAACTGGTATCTTTTTGAGGAGATCAGTAATTAAGCGTGGAGCGAAATGGGATGAAAATATAAAAATATTTCAAGACTGGGATTTCATTTTACAGATGGGGAGTCAGTTTCCTAATGGGTATATGCATATACCTTTAGTTTTATTTGAATATTGTAGAAGATTTGGTATTGAAGGGATTATTTCACAATCAACTTTTCTTGATTGGGCAAATGGTTATAAAGCTATATATAAGAAACATAAAAACGATCCACTGTTAAAGGGTCAAACATGGTATCCGCAATATTATGAAAAATATATAGATTTACATGAAAAATCTATTAGAGGAGAAGCTAAGATAGTGGCACATAATCACTTTCCCTTCGAGAATTAGTTTGTTTCATTTACTATTTTTTCCACATATCTTGCGATAGCTAATGAAGCAGTCATTCCTGGTGAGTCAATTCCAATAAGATTGATAAAAGACTTGAACTTTTTATCTCTTTGTATAATAAAATCTTTATGAGTCTTTTCGGAAGCCATTATGCCAGTATAGAATAAGCTCAGGTCTTTTTTCTTTAAAGATGGATGGAATCCTGTTACCTTTTTAAAGAAATGTCCCATAGGCTTAACCTTCTTTGTATAATCTTTTTTGGAAACATTGACTGTTTTTGCTGGACCAATAATAGATATATCGCCTAAAGATGAAGAAGCTGTTAGCGTAGGCGTAATATGGACGCCAACTGTTCGAGTTACTACGCCTTCTTTATGAAGCTTTAGAAATTCTTCAACCCCAACCAAAGCTTTTTCTCCTGTAGCAGTATAAAATCCATGAGGCGAAGGGTATATATTCATACTAATTTTTAAATTCGAATTATTCTTAAATTGGGCAAATTCTCCACGTGAAGGAAGAATCTCATAAGGAGAATCCTTATCAATCATTCTGGCAATATCATCTGAATATAATCCTGCGGAATTTATAACCATATCAGCTTCATAGCGTTGAAGTTTTTTATTTACGGTTGCTTTAATTACAAACCCACTTCCATTGTTGTCACTTTTAATATCTATTACTTTAGCGCTTGTTACAAATTTTGTTCCTCGTTCTTCACTTATCTTTTTGAATCTGAGTATTAATTTATCAACATCAACAATTCCAGAAGTAGGCAGATATAATGCATATTTTGCTGTAATATTAGGTTCAAATTCTTTTGCTTCTTTTTCAGTCAACTTTTTTATTCCCGGTACCTTATTGGCAACAGCGCTTTTGTAAAAGTAATCTAGGTATTCTTTTTCAAGTTCATTAGTAGCTACTATTAATTTCCCTGTTTGCTTATGAGGTATTCCTTCTTTTTTACAAAACTCTAATAATAATTCATTTCCTTCAACACACATCTGTGATTTAAGAGGTTCATTTTTATTTGAATAATAGATCCCTGCGTGTGTAACACCTGCATTCCGAGAAGATTGGTTAAGCCCTGGAATTGTTTTATTTTTTTCCAAGACAGTTATTTCAAAATTTTTATTTCTTGATAACGTATATGCTATTGCACTACCTACAACCCCTGCACCAATAATAACAATTCTTTTTTTCACAATAGTGGAATTATACACCTCAAATAAAGGTTTGTGTATATTGAATTTTGTATTCTTTCTGTTAATATACACACTTGAGTAAAGAAAACCCAGATTTCACAAGAGCTATTTATGAACAACCTATTTTTGTCGCTGGCTATGTGAGAGAACGTGATATGCGGGAGCAAATGTTTCCAGTTCTCGATAAATTCGCGTCAACTCTTCCTGCAGGTGGTAGGGTAATTGATATTGGTTGTGGAACTGGAGATGAGGCATATAGATTTGCTGATTTAGGTTTTCAAGTAACGGGTGTAGATTACTCTTCCTCTATGATCCGCGCCGCGATTGCTCAGAATAAAGGTTTTTCTTCGGTTCCGAATTTTTCAACAGTTGACGCCAGAAGGCTTGGTACACAATTTCCTTCTTGTTCATTTGATGCTGCTTGGGCCAATACATCGTTAATGCATGTGCCTCCACCAGAAATGGGAACAACTTTAGAGGGTATGGCGCACATTCTTGCCCCTCAGGGAAAAGGATATATAGGACTGAGAAAAGGTCATGGAGCTGAATTAATAAAGGAAAAAAGTATGGAATAGATGTAACACGCCAATATTTCTACTGGGATCAAGATAGCTTATCACCATTACTTAGAAGCAGTGGTTTAGCAATCGATGCAGTTGAAGAAGATACAGGTATAACCAATGGTAGAGAAGTTACATAAATGAGGTTTTATGTACGTGCTAAGAAAAAGTAGTTTATTAATCTTTTTTGAATGCACGGCTTATCTGATATACTCATAATATGAAACTCATCCTACTTTATGGAGCTCCTGCAACTGGAAAATTAACGATTGCATCCGAACTCTCCAAGCGCACAGGTTATACGCTCATTCATAATCATATTATTCTCAATGCATTAAGTGAAATATTTGGTTATGATCATCCAGCAAGACGAAAACTTGAAAAAGAATTTCGGCTACGGATATTTGAAGAAGCTGCAAAAGCAAATATAAACATTATTGCTACTGGTGTAATTATGAAAGATAATGAAGATTTTTATTTGGATCTGATAAAGAAAGTTAAAGCGAATCATGGAGTATGCTATTTCGTTCATCTCTCCGCAACACATGAAGTTTTACAAGAAAGAATCGGGAATGAATCACGCATATCTTTGAATAAAATAAGCACGAAAGAAAGATTGAAAGAATGGTCAGAGCAATATCCAGAATCATATGAGATAAGAGAGAATAATAATCAAATAAGTATTGATACAAGTAATGGATCGCCAAGAGAAGTTGCCGCTAAAATAATTGAGCACTACAAATTATAAATATTAAAAGGGTAATATATCTGAGGATTTGATTTTTAGAAATTTACAAACATTCTGAAGTACAGCGAAAGTTGGATTTTCTTCACCACGTTCAATTCGAGCATAATAGTTTGGTGTTATTCCAATACCTTTTGCAACATCTTCTTGTGTAAGTTCGTGTTGTTCGCGAACATCTTTTAATTTGTTTCCAAATAATTTTAGAGCTTTGGTATCAACATCTATACTCATGCTTTTGTAGTATACCACGTTTGCACAAATTGGGTATTTTTAGCCTCATAAATCGTTCTTTATTACTTGACAACTATCACTATAGTGATATATACTATAACTATATTGATAGTCAGTTTTGAGTAATACATATGGTAAGTGAAAAAGCATTGATTAAGTTTAAACAAATCTACTACCTGAAATATGGAATAGAATTAACAGACGATCAAGCAACAGAACAAGCAGTAAGCCTCCTAAACCTCATGAAAATTTTAACAAGACCAAAGAAAAAAAAGAAAGCAGTTGAACAGCTGGGAGAAATTATATGAATAAATATGTAATATATTGCCGGAAAAGCAGCGAGTCAGATGAACGACAAATCCAATCATTAGGCGATCAAATAAGCACGCTAATGCCATTTATCGAACAGCGAGGATTGAGTGTTGTTGGAGAACCACTTCAAGAAAGCAAATCGGCAAAATTGCCAGGTAGACCTCTTTTTAATCAGATGGTAGACACGATTGAGAAAGGAGAGGCAAATGGTATTATCTTATTAAATCCTACACGGTTATCAAGAAATACAATAGATACAGGACAAATCATATTTCTTATGGATCAAGGCAAGCTTGAAGAAGTTGTGACGCCTTATCAATCATTTAAAAATAACCCCTACGACAAATTCATGCTCAACCTGCTTTGTACACAGGCTAAACTTGAGAATGACAACAAAAGCGTTTATATCAGAGATTCTATGCGTTTGAAAGCAGAACGTGGTGATTATCCCGGCAAAGCACCACCAGGATATATCAATAACCATATGAAAAATCAGGGGTTAAGAGATATTTCTCCTCATCCGGTTTATTTCTCACTCATGAGGCAACTTTTTGACTTGGCTCTTACTGGTAATTACAGTATTGAGAAACTAAGTAAAATGGCTGATGAAATGGGAATCAGAAAAGACCAAGGGAAGGTTATTGGAAAAACATCTTTCTATCGCTATTTACGCGATCCTTTCTATATAGGAAAGTTCGTGTATAAAGGTAAAGAATACAAAGGAAATCACAAACCGATGCTGACGGAAAAAGAATTTAATCTATTACAAGATATTCTTAATGGAAAAGCACGAGGAAAACAGCAACGACATACATTTGCATTAAATGAACTTATAAAATGCGGAGAGTGTCATTACTGTGTCACGGCTGAGGCTCACACAAAGAAATATAAAAATGGCACACTTCAAACGTTTTCTTATTATAGATGCTCAAAGAAAAGTAAGTCCATGACATGCTCCCAGAAATATTTGTCTGAACAAAAAGTAGAGGATCAAGTAGTTGATAGATTACTAAAATATGAGCTAGAGAAAGAGTTTCAAGATTGGGCTTTTGAATCATTAAGTGAAGTTGCAGGAGAAGATCATACAGTCACAGAAGACCAACAGAAAGCATTCCAAACAGCATTAGACGCGATAAATAAGAAAATTAATAATCTGACTGAGCTAAAGATCTCCCCTGATAATAGCGATGACAGTTTACTCTCAAATGAAGAGTTTGCTGAACGAAGAAAAAAATTGTTAGAAGAGAAAGAAAAAATAATAAAACAACTCAATACGTTAAACGGAAGCGACACTGAATGGGAAGAAATAGCAGAAGATAGTTTTAATTTTGCATTACAAGCTGCTAGCCGATTTCAGGAAGATGAATATCCAGATGATAAGAAAACTATTGTAAAGACAATCGGCTCGTACCTGACCTTACAGGACAAAAAAATACATTTTCAGCCTCGTTTTATGTTTATAAAGTACAGTGAAGGCATAGAAAAGACAAAGCAAGAAATTAACCGGCTCGTACCTAATAATTGCTTGCAAAATCAATCTAAACTACGCCTTCATGTAAAAAATTCTATATGGTACACCCGGAGGGATTCGAACCCCCGACCCCTTCGTTCGAAGCGAAGTGCTCTATCCGACTGAGCTACGGGTGCATAAAGTACTAGTGCAATTTTATCAAACAACGCTTTGCAATACAAATTATTACATTAAGGGCGGTTTACAAAAACAAGCAAAACGAATACAATAGAATAAGAGTTGTGTTATGTCAAAACCAGCAAATGATGGAAATAAATTAAAAATTAAAGATACTCCGCAAGAAACAAAAGGAAAAAAAGTAAAACGTGTCGTACATCAAAAAGTAATTTCGAAAAAGCCATACATAGAATTTTTAACTGCTTTTATCAGTGTACCTCTCTCAATTACGTGGTTATTTCTCAATCTCAATAATATAAAAAATGTTACAGCGGGTCCTACACCTTCACCAAGCGTCAGCCCTGTAGTAACGATAATAAAAGAAAAAGAAGCAGTAACAACATCGTCGACATCCGTGAAAGGGCTCAACACCACAAATCCTACAACAGTTGTAAAAGTAGTGGAAAAAGAGGCCTGCAAAGAAGGGCTGGGTACAGTAAAAATTGTATCTCCAGCTGAGGGTGAAGTTGTGACTGGAGATCCCGTTACTTTCACCATTGACTATGATAACAGCACGTATTGTAATGCCGCATGGTCTTACCGCGTCAATGGAGGCGAGTGGTCAGGATATAGTGATACATCATTGGGTGTATACAATTTGCCTGAAGGTCCGGTAACGTTTGAGTTGCATGTAAAGAGTGTCGTAAACGATGATGCGACGACATTGGTAAGGAAATTTATATATAAGTCGTCTTCTTCAGCTGCTTCATCTTCTGCTCGGTAATCATCCTTGCAATTTTTTGGTAAAGCACTACAATAGAGAAGTGAAATCAAGACTTCTATCTATTTTGCAATATGTTATCGGTTGGCCTCTTACTGTAATTGCATTTATTTTTATCGCAAAAATTATATGGGAAAAATTTCCTCAAATTCTTCCGCATATTCAACAAATACAATATGGACATTTGTGGACAGGAATATTTTTTTTGATAACGTTTTATTTTTTACGAAGTTATGTTTGGTACCTTATCTTGCGACATTATAAGATAAAAATTTCGTACAAAGAGACATCTTATTTATGGTCTCTTTCAGAATTAAAGCGCTACATACCGGGGAATGTTTGGTCATTTATCGGACGTACACACCTTTTTCATCAAAAAAATATCGAAAAGAAAAAAATACTCAAAGGAATGCTGTATGAAGCAGAATTATTTGTAGTGGGGAGCGCAGTTATTGCGCTTTTATCTTTATGGTTATTCTTTCCTGACTATCCGCAAATCTTTTATACCGGTATTTTTGTTGTAGTGGGTCTCTTCCTTGTGATGTATATCTTTGCAAGCCAATTGAAGTATAAAAAGAAGACATTTCTTGCATCAATACTTCCTGATTTTACATCCTATGAATCCGTTATTATGGTTTTAGTCAGTTGTCTTGCGCTGTTATTTTTTGGTATAGGAAATTATTTCATTATGACATCGGTTTTTATTACTGATCCTCGGCTATTTTGGCAGTTTGTAGGGATGTTTTCCACAGCATTTCTTGCAGGCTATTTGGCAATTATCTCTCCTGCAGGGTTCGGTGTACGGGAAGGAATTGTTATTTCTATTTTGTCCCGATTTACGGATCTCGCATTCGGCGCGTTTATCGCTCTTTATACACGATTTGCGCTGGTTATTTCTGAGGTAATTTTTATATTATTAAATGCTCTTTGGAGAAAAAGTACATGGAAATGGATGAAGCGTGTAGAAGCACTGATACTGAGAAAACCATATGAAACAATTGTTTTTGTCGCGGCTTCTATTTATACATTCTATTTCTCGCGTGTTACCTTTCTTCGGTATGATAACTATTTCACCGGGAGATTTGATCTGGGAAATATGGTGCAGACAGTATGGAACACAATGCATGGGAAAATATTTTTGCTAACCAATCCTGATGGCGTTGATCAGGTTTCACGTTTGGCATTTCATGCGGATTTTATCCTCATTTTACTGGCGCCATTTTATATGATGTGGACTGATCCCAGAACATTGCTTTTTATTCAAACAATTATATTAGCGGGAGGAGCATTTTTTGTTTATTATATTGCCCGATACGTTTTAAAAAATAATCCTGTTGCATTGACCTTTGCTTTGGTGTATTTGGCAAATCCACTGGTGCAGCGAACAAACCTTTATGATTTTCATGCAGTGACACTTGCTACTACTTTTTTTCTTGGGACATTTTATTTCTATATAAAAAAGAACTATGTTTATTTTTTTATTTTTGCGATTCTTGCCGCAATTTGCAAAGAACAACTATGGCTTATTATCGCGCTTTTTGGTATAGCTATATTTTTTCATCATAAAAAGCGTGTCATTGGTACAGTAGTTGTTTCCTTTGCTATTGGGATGTTTTACTATCTTTTTTGGCATGCAATCCCCGATGCACGGGGAGGGGAGCATTTTGCGATATCATATCTGTCTGAATTCGGAGACAGCCCGACCCAGATCATAAAATCTTTTATGCTTGAACCGCATAAAATATATACGGTTATTAATGAAGAGGCGAGGATCACATTTCTAAAACAATTACTTTCTCCTTTGGGATATCTATCTCTTCTTTTCCCGTTTACGCTTATTTTTGCTGGACCTGATTTGATGATAAGTCTTTTAAGTAATAATACACAATTGCATCAAATATATTATCAATATACAGCGACTATTACGCCATTTCTTTTTGTCAGCGCTATTTATGGTGTCTGGGTTATTCGTAAATTTTTACCTCGGATACCCACGGTATTATTCATTATCTATTTACTGTATCAGACATTGAATGCGGCTGCTTCTTTCGGACCTCTTCCCGGATCAAAAAAACCGGATATCGCGATGATTATTCACCCTTTGCCTGATAAGGATTTTATTAATAATTATGTGCATACGCTTCCTGCGGATGTCAGTGTTACCGCGACCAACAATCTCGGTTCTCATCTTTCACAGAGAGATGAGATTTTTACCGTTCCTCTTGGAGTAGGGAAATCAGATAAAGTGTTGGTACTTCTTGACCCGCTTGGGGGTGAAAAACCGCAGAAAAATGAAAAAGAATTTGTGGCAAAAGTAAAAAGTAATCCCGAATATATTCTTGAAGTAGAGCGGGGTAACTTTTTTGTGTTCTCCAAACGTTCTATCCGTTAAATTGTTTTGCATTCGTTCCTCTTTGTAGTATATGATGGTATAAGGTATGATTCATGTTATCAAAGCAGATCGCACACAAGAGCCTTTTAGTGAAGAAAAAGTTTTAGCTTCTATACGACGTGCTCGTATACCGCATCAGCTACAAGGAGAAGTCCTTTCGTACGTAAAAGGGAAATTATATGAGGGAATTTCTACAGGAGAAATTTATCAATATATTTTGCAATATTTTAATACTATTCAACGACCGTCCAGTAAAGCACGGTATAGTCTTAAAGAAGCTATTATGATGCTTGGGCCAAGCGGGTATCCTTTTGAGGATTTCGTGAGCAGGCTTCTTGAACATCACGGTTATACTACGCAAGTAAGGCAGATACTTTCGGGCAAGTGCGTAACACATGAGATAGATGTGCTGGCGCGAAAGGATGGACGTACGATAGCGGTCGAGACAAAGTTTCATAATAGTCCCGGTACCCGTTCTGAGGTGCAGGTTGCTTTATATACGCATGCTCGTTTTGAAGATATAAAAGTAAGAAACAAAGTTGATGAAGTGTGGTTGGTGACAAATACAAAAACGACTATGGATGCTAATACCTACGCGCTCTGCGCGGGGATGAAAGTAATTAGCTGGGATTATCCTATGCGAGGAGGACTCCGTGAGATGATAGAAGAATCACAGCTTCATCCTGTAACGTTATTGACAACACTTACTCATGCACAAAAGATGACTCTTTTGGATAATCATATTGTTCTTTGCAAGGATATTTTGGATACACCACAAGTATTGGATATTCTTTATCTTAATAAATACGACCAGAATAAAATACTTACTGAGGTAAAAGAGGTAAGTAGTTTGCAATAACTCTCATATTCTTCTTACAATTAGCTCATCTGTTTCTTACGCCTCCGTTTTAAGATAGATTTATGATTATGTTACAAATGAAAGGAGGTGAGAAATAATATGGATCTTTTACTTTATTTAGTATTCGGCGGAATCGTCGGATGGATTGCATCAATGGTAATGGGAACAGACGCACAACAAGGTATTCTCGGTAATATCATCGTTGGTGTTCTGGGAGCTTTCCTTGGTGGATTTATCATGAACGCAATGGGTCAATCCGGTTCAACTGGAATCAGTTTGTACGGATTCTTAGTCGCCCTTTTGGGTTCTATCGTTCTTCTTTGGATATACAAAGCTTTTACCAGTGGTCGAAGTTTATAATACGAGACCAAAGAACTAACTGAGCAAACCTGATCATTGATCGGGTTTGTTCTTTTTTGAGGCATTGACAGTGAACGTTTGTTCACCTATTATAGAAGTGAACAAACGTTCACCTAAATATGAATATCAATACCGCAATTAGACAACTTAAAAAGTTTTATAAATTAGAAAAACGCATTCCTACATACGAAGAGATGACCACACTTTTCGGGTTTTCTTCGAAAAATGCATGTTTTAAACTCGTTTCGAAACTTATAGAAGCAGGGATTTTGGAGAAAGGAGAAAAGGGTAAACTCCTTCCGAAAAATTTATTTGCTATTCCCCATCTGGGGACAATTAAAGCAGGTTATCCCATGCCTGCATTTGAAACTCATCATGATAGAATTGACCTCTTCAGGTATTTATATGATGTACAGGGAGATATATACTTTCTCACGGTGTCGGGCGACTCGATGCAGGATGCATTGATAGGTGATGGCGATAAGATTATTGTTGACCCCAGCAGGGAGCCATATAACGGAGATATTGTCGCCGCTATTGTCGATAATGAATGGACGGTAAAGTACTATTTTAAAAGAAATGGTGTTGTGGAACTGGTTCCTGCAAATAAGAAATATCCTGTGATATTTGCCAAAGAAAGTCTCGAAATAGGCGGAGTAGTCGTTAGTGTTATCAGAAAATATCATTAAAAAACCATATGAAAAAATATATTGGAGTACAATCAGGCAGTACTATCCACGGTAGTTCACTGTATCTCAGAAAAGACGGCACATTTGCATATCGTCCACAGATAAAAGTTACTAAGACAAGCAGATTTTATAGAATGTATAAATCGATTATTTATTTATTCCTTTCACCTTTACCATAATTCTATGGAACGTATCATTCTGCATATAGATTTTGATTCATTTTTTGCGAGTGTCGAGCAGCAGCGTAATCCGTATCTCCGAAATAGACCTATCGGTGTTACTGCTACCAATGGAAGAAGCTGCATCATTGCCGCGAGCAGAGAGGCAAAGCAAAAAGGGGTACGATCTTCTTCACTTACATTTGATGCTCAAAAAATATGTCCCCAGATTATCTTTGTGCCAGCGCATTTTGTGGAATATTGGAAAATTACGAAACAGTTTGTCTCTCTGTGTGACATGTTTTCCCCGAACGTGGAAGTATTTTCTCTCGATGAAGTATTTATGGATGTCACGCAAACGGAAAAACTTTTTGGCGGCGTCTATCCGCTCATACGTCAGTTCAAACAAAAGTTATCCGAAACAGTGGGAGAATGTATTACTGCATCTGTAGGAATCTCTCACAACAAACTGCTGTCCAAACTAGCCTCAGGTCTCAGGAAACCCGACGGTGTCATGGAGATAACGAAAGAAAATTTATTGCAGGTGTATCAAGTTGCTAGCCTTACCGATATTTGCGGGATCGGGTATCGAATCGAAAAACGATTGATGCAAATGGGAATTTCGAGTCTGATAAAACTCCATCATGCTCCTTTACAAAATCTCATTGCAGAATTCGGTAACGTAGAAGGGCATTTTTTATATAATGTCGGGCAGGGAATTGATGAACGTAGTGTGGTCCCTCATGCTATGCGTCCGGACGTAAAATCAATCGGACGACAGTATTGTCTGCCACACAACGAGTATTCTAGCAGAAGAGTGCTCCAGAATCTTTATGAATTATGTGAAGAAGTGACAGTAAAACTTCGTTCGCTCAATAAAAAAGCGCGGCATATCGGATTCTGTTTACGTGGTGAGAGGGTGTATGGTGGGAGAAAAACATATACGACATATATTTATACAGGCAAAGAGTTGTATGATGGATGCTGTGGATTATTGGCGGAAACAGAACAACTCTCTCCGAAATCATTACAAAAATATAATTTTTTACAGGGATATATCCGGCATATCAGTGTCTGGGTATCCTATTTGAAAGATAATGAACATCTTCCCTCATCTATTTTTCCGTCAGATAGAAGATATGAGCGGGTGATGGAGGTAATGGATGAGCTCAATGTACGTTTTGGCGATCATACAGTACGTAATGGCTTTTTATTGTATGCGGATAAGCTGACGACTGTTCCCAATGGTTTTACGGTAAATAGGTATAGTGATTAGAGTCCGTATGTGTCAAGGGAAGCATTGCCGACGCGTATTCGGGGGAGTTTCATAATGTTTGATAAACATTCATCTCTTCCGGCATCAGTCGATACAGCAGCACGCATATGCAGCTCTTTAAGTGTCTCAATAGCCATATCGCTGTATGAGCCATACGGATAAATAACTATATCGTTTTGGAGGCCAAGCTGATTGGAGAGATCAGTATTTGCGGCGGTAACTTCTTTTATAATTTCTTCTTTGGAAATTACTCCCAATCCTGCATGTGTCGTGGTGTGATTATAGATACGGGCATACGGATTGTCTCGCATTTCGCGCAGATGATCCCATGTGACATATCCCGGTGTGCCCACAAGTCCTGTCGGAATCATAAAATTCATCATCATATGGTATTTTTTTGCAGTCATAAAGGCGTATGTATAATTATCATCATAGCCATCATCAAGTGTTATCATGACAGGATTTTCAGGCAGACTACTGCGGGTATAGAGTGCGTTTATTAAATCATCCAAGGAAATTGCGGTGTAATTATGGTCTGTAAGATATTTCATATGTTCATCAAACATTGTTGAATCGATCGTCAAAGAAGTGTGCCCGAGTTTTTCAGCAAGCGCAAGTGGCTGGACATGATGATACATAATTACGGGCATATTGATACAATAATCGTCCTCTGCTAGCGGAATTCCCGGTGGTGTCGCTTCAGGTGTCTCTGAAAAGGTATTTTCGATCTCAATAAGCGGTGAATCAAGGAGTACTGATGAGGAGGCGGTTTCATCTTTGAAAAGCGCTGATTGAGTAAGGAGAGGAAATGGTGTGGGTTGGGTTATCTGTTGGGCATATGAGGTTTTCGTAATAAAAAGGTAAATTACAATCATTAGACAAAAAATGATAAGAATATCCCATTTTATTGATGAGATATCTGTTTTTGGTTGTCGTAGCAGCATTTTCATTTACAAGATTATTGTAATAGTAATGTAACAAAATAACAATGAGGAAAATGGGCGGTTATACCATCAAGACACGTTAGTCGTCATTCTGGGGACGAACAATGTGAGGACCTGCCTGCCGGTAGGCAGGCTCCAGAATCTGATTCTGGACAAGCCAGAATGACGTTAAGAGATGAGCGTTATGATAATCGTGTCTTCATAACTTCCGGAAAATG
The DNA here is from genome assembly GCA_964562445.1 of uncultured Gammaproteobacteria bacterium. GTDB lineage: Bacteria > Patescibacteriota > Microgenomatia > Levybacterales > UBA12049 > JACDET01. Next base: position 12,927 of record CAZLSZ010000008.1, on the reverse strand, counting down.
ATATAATAGAAGGTATGAAAGAGCACTCAGTACTTGATAGGAATATAGAAGCTACAACAGCTCAACACGAAGCGCATACAACATTTGAAAATAGATTAAGAGGATATGCGCAAGAAAGAGTGGGTTCTGCTGAAGTATTCACATGTCTGAAAGATGTAGTAAAAACGGCGGGAGTATATGGCTCTGATATAAGTACAGTTCTTGCAGAGAATGCGGAGCATATCAGAGAAGTTGCGGGTGAGAAAAAAGACATAATTGTCGCCCAAGAAGCGAGAGCACTTATCGGTCTTGCAAGCGCAATGTCCCCACAAACGGACGGACATGAAATATCCTATGAAGAAAAAGAGCGTAGATGCAATGTGGTGATTGAGAAATACGGTTCTATGCAGGCAGGCAGCGATGCCGTAGTACGAGGGCTTACTGAAACGCTTGCCGGGGGTATACAGAAAGGTGAACGGAGTAGTGATGTATTAGATACAGCTCATAAAAAAGCGCAGGAAAAGGGAGATTTTATGCTCGCAAGACAATGCAATGTATTGCGCTCTTTCACGTCGTTATTAGTGAAAAAGCAATAATTATTTCTTAAATACATTCCCTGCGAAGACTGCTTGATCGCCGAGTTCTTCTTCGATTCGGAGGAGTTGATTGTATTTGCAAATTCTGTCTGTTCTCGAAAGTGATCCAGTCTTAATTTGTCCCGTTCCGATACCGACGGACAAGTCCGCAATGGTTGTATCTTCCGTTTCTCCCGAGCGGTGCGAGATGACACTGTTCCAATTTGCTTTGCGAGCCATGTCAATTGCATGCAATGTTTCAGTAAGTGAACCGATCTGATTTACTTTGATAAGAATTGAGTTACCTGCATGTTCATTGATTGCCCTTTCTAAAAATTTGGTATTTGTGACCAGAAGATCATCCCCGACCAGTTGTATTTTTTTACCTAATGCATTCGTAAGATATTTCCAACCTTCCCAGTCATCTTCACCCATCCCATCTTCGATAGAAACAATAGGATAGTGCTCACTTAATTGCCTAAGCCAGTCAGCCATTTGTAAATTTGAGAAGTTTTCCTGTTCTGCTTTGAGAAAATATTTCCCGTCTTGCAGAAGTTCTGATGACGCCACATCCAATCCAAACATAATATCCTCACCTGGGGTGTGTCCTGCATTCATAACTGCTTGAATAATCAGATCAAGCGCTTCGGCATTTCCTTTTTTTACGCGCGGGGCATAGCCGCCTTCATCTCCAACAGTTGTTTCATATCCTTTTTCTTTGAGGACTTTTCCGAGATTATGAAATACTTCAGCGCCCATTTGAAGTGCTTGTGCAAATGTTTTTGCTCCGACCGGAAGAATCATAAATTCTTGGATGTCTGTTGCAAAGTCTGCATGTCGCCCCCCATTAATAATATTCATCATCGGCAATGGAAGGGTGAGCTTTGCTTTGTCACCAGTGATATCGGTATTAACATTGTTAAGATATTGATACAAAGATGTTTGAGAAGAGAGTGCTGTCGCTTTTGCCGCTGCTAGGGAAACGGATAGTATCGCATTTGCGCCCAGATTACTTTTCGTTTCTGTTCCATCCAAATCAATCATTGTCTGATCAATTACTTTTTGAGCTGATGCATCTTTTCCTTGAAGCGCTTTTGCAATTTTGGTATTAACAGTTTCGATTGCTTTGAGGACTCCTTTACCCAGATATACGGATTTATCGCCGTCTCGGAGTTCAAGCGCTTCATTGGTGCCTGTAGAAGCACCGGACGGTACTGCGGCTCGCCCGACTACGCCATTTTCAAGTGTTACATCTGCTTCGACAGTTGGGTTCCCTCGAGAGTCAAGAATTTGTCTTGCATGGATGTTTGCAATCTTCATAAGATAGGGTTTATTGTAATGCAAAAATGGTGAAGATTCAAGTGTTATGTCATTGCGAGCCTGCAAGCAGGCGAAGCAATCTCAATGAATGTTGACATTAGGGAGATGTTTAGTAATAGAGATTGCAACTCCACCAGTAGGCAGATCGCGATGACATTAATTATAGAAACGAGAAGAAGATATAAATGAGGAGAATGATAAGGAGGATATAGCCGATGCCTCCAAATGCGGGGAAGACAAACGTGGAGAGCAGCCAGAGACCGATAAGGACGATGACAATTTGTTGCAACCCGGGGTGCAGAAATCGGATAATATAACCTAGAATAAGAAGCAGTAATAAATGATGCAGCGTAAAAGCTTGTCCGAATAAAACGAAAAGCGGTGTACTCAAAACAGGTATTTGTACAAACCCGATAAGCCACAAGAATGCGGCCGCGATAAGAATATACTTTAACTCTTTGCTCATGTATAAATATATTCTGACAATTATCTGATAAAATTGCAATAATAATTATTATGAAGGATCGACCTATCGGTATTATTGACTCCGGGCTGGGAGGGCTTACTGTTGCCAAGGAAATAAAAAATGCGCTCCCCGATGAATCTATTGTGTATGTGGGAGATTGTAAGCGGACACCATATGGAGACAAATCGGGAGAAGAAATTTTTCGATTATCTCAAAAACTTATTACATTTTTAGTAAATAAAAATGTAAAGTTAATTGTCATTGCATGTAATACAATTACCGTAACGAGTATTGAGAGGCTTAGAGCATCCTTTATAAATATACCGATTGTTGGTGTCGTGCCGGTAGTAAAAACAGCAGTAACATTATCTAAAAATAAGCATATTGGAATTTTATCTACTACCAAGACGGCAAAAAGTGATATGCAAAAAGAACTTATTAATACATTCGCGTCTGAATATACTGTGATAAATAAAGGTACGGATAGGATAGTCCCGTTGATTGAAAATGGATTATGGAAAAGCAAAAAAATGACAGTTGTACTGCGTCAAGTATTGCAAATATTTAATAGGTCATCTATCGATACATTGGTGCTCGGATGTACGCATTATCCGTTTGTCACTGAACAAATACAGCATATTGTCGGTGAAAAAGTACAAATATTGGATTCTGGAAGCGCGATAGGACGGCAGGTCACTCGTATATTACATAATAATAGTATTTCCCAAAACACAGAGCCTACATATCATTTTTATACGACAGGAGCAGAATGTATTATGCAGGACATGGTGATCGAGAGAGGATTTACCCGAAATACATTCATAAAAACTATATCCCTTTAAATTTTTTATAAAGTACTCTACTATTAAAGTATGGATGTTTTTATAGAACTCACATCTGTTATCATTCTCGCTACAATTATTTCTATTATTATGAAAGCGTTTAAGCAGCCGCTTGTCATTGGCTATATCCTCACTGGAATAATTATCGGTCCAAGTTTTTTTAATATTATTCAGTCTAATGAATATATGGAATTATTTTCAAAATTTGGCATAACCATATTGTTGTTTATTGTCGGTATTAATTTGAGCCCCAAAGTGATAAAAGAAGTTGGGAAAATATCTTTTATCGGCGGTATCTTACAGATAGGACTTACGGGTTTGATGGGAGCAGGATTATATTTATTATTAGGAAATGGCTTAGTACCTGCACTCTATATCAGCGCAGGAGTGGCATTTAGTAGTACGATTGTCATTCTCAAAATTTTATCTGATAAAGGAGATCTCCAAAAATTATACGCCAAAATAACTGTTGGGTTTTTAATTGTGCAAGATTTGGTGGCAATTGGCCTACTTATGCTTCCTGCGACATTTGCCACAAGCTCGACTGATAGCGCAATGATGATGATTATCACCATGATTATAAAAATCCTCGCAATTATCAGCGTCTTCTATGTGATAGCAAAATATGTGTTGCCGCGATCAATACATTATGTCGCGGCAACACCTGAATTATTATTTCTTTTTTCAATAACTTGGGGATTCGGACTTGCATGTCTTTTCTATCTATTGGGATTTTCTATAGAGGTAGGGGCGTTGATGGCCGGTGTATCTCTTTCTACTACACATTACGCCGAGGGTATTGCTTCCCGTCTGAAACCGCTTCGTGACTTTTTCATCGTACTCTTTTTTGTTTCATTGGGAAGTGGGATGATGCTGGGCACGATAAAGGTTGTGATCATTCCCGCGATTATTGTTTCACTCTTTGTCCTTATCGGTAAACCTCTTTTGATTTTCCTTCTTATGAATGTTTTGGGTTATAAAACACGACCTTCATTTTATACTGCGGTAAGTTTGGCGCAAATTAGTGAGTTCTCTCTCATTCTCGCAGCAGCAGGTAAGGCAGCAGGACAGTTAAAAGATATAGATATGGCGCTACTTACGTTGGTGGCATTAATTACGATAACTGTTTCCTCATATCTTATGACATATTCATCATTATGGTACGACCGTTTCGAAAAGATTCTCAAATTTATCGAAATCAAAAAAAATAGAGGGATCATCCATGAGAGTGAAGAAGTACATGATTTATTGCTCTTTGGTTACGATAGAGTGGGAGAAAATTTTATTGAAGCGTTTGCACAGCTTGATAAAAGATATGCGGTGATTGATTTTAATCCGGATCTTATTAAGAAGATGCATAATAATAATATTCCTTTCCGTTATGGTGATGTCAGTGATATCGAGTTTCTCCAAGAGCTTAATCTCCGTCATGTCAAGCTCTGTGTATCGACAATTCCAAACTATTCTGTTAATTCTTTACTGATCAAAAAAATACGTGATGTAAATAAAGACGCCATTATCATTGTTCGTGCCAGAGTAGGAGATGAAGCGAAACACTTATACGAGCTTGGTGCATCGTATGTGGTGATGCCACATTATCTCGGCTCGCAATACGCGAAGAAAATGATTGTTAGTCATGGACTTGATCCGAAAGGTTTTGATGAAGAACGGATAAAACACCTTGCTCATGTCGATAAATTGGGTGTATGAGCAAATTCTTATTCGAATGTCATTCCCGCGAAGGCGAGAATCTCTCATTGCTCATTGAAGCTGCTGAAGCTTTCATGAGAAATCATTTTTTGCTATAATAATGTTCAGTATATGGTGGGTTTCCGACTACAGCAAAAGCAGTATGTCGGACAGGTAGCTCAGTTGGCCCGCCTGCAACGCTATGCGTAGCATTGCGGGCAGGTAGAGCGCAATATGTTTTATACATACGTTTTACTTAGTTTAAAAGATAAGAAACATTACATAGGTTGGAGTAATGATTTAGAAAAGAGAGTAGCTGATCATAATAATGGGGATGTGCAATCGACAATGGATCGTCGTCCTTTACAGCTAATTTATTACGAAGCTTGTCTTAATAAGAGAGATGCGATTAAGAGAGAAAAACAATTAAAAACAGGCTTTGGAAGGGCATATTTAGCAAGGAGGTTAACATAAATGGTGGGTGTAGCTCAGTCGGTAGAGCGCTAGGTTGTGGTCCTGGATGTCGCGGGTTCGAGTCCCGTCACTCACCCACTCGATTCACTTCTTTGGGGTGGTTTGCTGCCTTCATTAGAGCTTATCTTAGAATTTTAAATTATTTATATCCTTCTCCATATCCATAATTTGCTGCATGTATATATATCTCTTTCTCACAGTCATTTCTATGGCGCCGATGGCATAATTTCTGAATAACATAATTTGAGGAAGTATCTCTCGCTCGTTTTTTGTCAGTGGACGTACAGTTTCATAGTATCTTATATATTGATAGAGTAACTCCTGCTGATTTGTGCTAAATAGTATGCTCCACAATGTATAACCCAAACACACAATACAAGGAGAATATGCCAGATCATCAAAATCCAAGATCGCCATAATTTTATTATTTTTTATAAGGATGTTACCATACGTATCATAATCGAGATGATTGTAGCCATATGGTAATTCATTTTCAAATGTGAGATGAAATGCCGTAGCTCGCTGTAGAAAATTTTGGTGCTTTTTATTTTTTAATCTTGTAGGATGACGTTGCGAAATCGTTTCGTTAAGTTCTGATATTCTCTTGGTATGTACTTTATCTTTTGCGAATGCAATCCCTAGTTGATGCATTTTAGCTTGTGTTATCGCCATTTCTCTTAATAATTCGGGTGTATATGAGGCAAAGTCTGTCTTTCCTAGGTATTCCATCAGGATAACTTGCCAGTATTTATTATTTATTTTAACGATACTTACGTCATCTCCGTCATTATTCATACGTATTTCGGGGATAGGTAAGCCCTTGTTTTTCAATAATTTTTGGAATTGTATTTCAAGCAGGATATCGTCAGTAGTTTTTTTTAATTGTCTGTAAATCCTCAATACATATTTTTGTTTACCAGTTGAGACAATAAGTGAAGTGTTTTCAATCCCCTCAGTTATTATTTCGTATGTATAATCTATAATTGAGTATTGTTTGAGGAGTTTATCAATTACCTCGTTCGTAATTTGCAACTGATTTGCAGGATCTATTTTATTTGGGGTAGAGTTATTGTCCATGGAGTAATTATAGCAAAAGGTATAAGAATTTTTATTGAATAAGTGTCCGATTGCATGTTATTATATGTCTATAAGTATGATTCCCAAAATTATCGTTATTAATCGGTATTTTTTCCCTGTCCGTGCAGGAATAGAGACAGTTTTGCTGCAATTACTTCGTCATTTTGATCCGCAAAAATATTCTGTAACTGTGCATGTTTCCGCAAATACCCTCGCCGAACAAAATGTACTTCCATTGGAGGACAAAAAAGAACATATTATTATAAAAAGATATAAGACAATAAAGGGGTTTTTCTATCCGAAAATTTCTTATAGCAAAATTAATGCACTCATCCTTACCAATTTTACTCTCGCGCCACATTTATTTATTCTTTTTTCAATTTCATTGAGAAAATTATTGGGAAACAAAAAATTTATGTCTGTATACTTTCCTAATGGTGGATTTACACCAGTTTGGAATTCTTTTAGTCCGCTACAGCGATTGATTAAACAAACCATTCATATAGTTCTTGGGCGAATACTTATTAATTACTCATCAGATCATGTTATCGCTATATCTGCGTGGGAAAAAAGAGAATTGATAAAAAATAAGATTTCTCCATCTCTTATCCGTATTGTTCCTCTCGGATTAGAAGATGAAGCATTTTTACCGGTAACACAAGATCAAATTTCGCAAAAATCCACAGACCTTGTGCGAGGTGCTGCGCCTTATATAATACAAATCGGGAGAATTCACCGTGTAAAAAATATTGATACGACAATACGTGCTCTTGCCCTTATGGAAAATCCGTTTACCTATATTATTGCCGGAGGATTTGAAGATAAAAATTATTTAGAAGAATTACAAGTGTTAATAAAAGAGAAAAATCTTACAGAAAAGGTTATTTTTTTGGGAGAAATTACTACGGAGAAATATTATCTTATTGACCAGAGTATCTGTATGGTGCATATGTCACATAGTGAATCTTTCGGACTTGCTATCTATGAAGGGATGAGTCGCGGAAAAATTTGTATCGTCGCGGATAATTCAGCCCTCCAAGAAGCTGTGAAGGATGGGATAAATGGATACCGTGTAGGGACTACAGACGAAAAAGAACTTGCGAGAAAACTCTCGTATCTTCAGACGCCAGAAGGAAAACAAGACTGCAAAAAAATGGAAGGAAATAATAAAGAAGAAATGAAGAAATATCGTTGGGCAAACGTCGCGACAAATGTCCAAGAGTTATTAAAATAATATTTTCTAATATTTTTATTCTAAGCTCATTTATGACTTGTTTCCATGTTGAAAGAATATGACAAGCAACATATAATGAGGAGGTAATGAAACATAACCTTACAATTGATATCCACAAACCGCTCCCCGAAGTCTTTGCATTTTGTATCACTCCGCCCAAGGCGAATTTATGGGTACCCAATATTATTAACGAAACAACCAACGAATGGCCGGCAAAAATCGGTACAATTTATACTGAATATAAAAACGACGATACTTCTTTTAACATCATTGTGACGGATTACAAAGAAAATAAATATATTGAGTGGAGAACTGAAAATGATGATTATCATGTACGATATACGTTTGCGTCACTTGATCATTCTACGACCAGACTTGATTATGTAGAAAAGGGAAATGTTACTCACCCTTTTACACAGGATGTCCTCAGAAAATTAAAAGAAGTTATAGAAATAAATGACAAGTAACATAACCATACCATTGGAAACGATTAACGATATTGTGATTTTGCGAATACCAAAGAGCGAAAGTCTCAAACTTCCATCAAGGGGGATTGTTATGGTGAAAGGGACGATAAATACTATTCCTTTCAAAACTGTTTTTGAACCGGATGGGAAAGGCAGCCATTGGTTTGTGGTTGATAAGGAGCTGCTCAATAATATTGATGTGCAGATAGGGGATAATGTAACACTTGCGATTGAACCATCAAAAGAATGGATTGAGCCGGATATACCTACAGACATTCAAAAGGCTCTTGATAAGTCTACTAAAGCACATGAAATTTGGAATAGTACGACACCTATTGCGAGGTGGGATTGGATCAGATGGATACGAGGGACAAACAATCCTGAAACAAGGAAGCACCGAATTGAAGTCGCAATGTCCAAGATGAATAAAGGTGAGAAACGTCCATGCTGCTTCAACCGGAACATATGCACAGTCCCGGAAGTGTCGAAGAATGGGGTGCTGCTATCATCTGTATGAATCTATTTATGAAGCAAGTGATACATTGACACAAAATGTAATTGCATATGACAGCGACAATAATATCAATCGGTAATTCAAAAGGTATTCGTATACCAAGGGGAAAAGATTTGTCCTGCATTAGTTCTTGCAATAAAGTTAATCCAGAATCAATAAATAATCATCAACGATGTGAAAAGTCCTTGAAAAGCACTTTAAATGGTGCTATCATATCGATATGAATACTACTCAGACACAAATAAAAATTAATATTTCAGCTACAATGAAGTCATATCTTGATAGTAGAGCGAGTAAGTTTGGGATGCCAACTGCCGGATATATCAAACATCTTATTTTAAAAGATATTGAAGATATGGACTATCCCACATATCAAGCATCAGAAGAGACGGAAAAGTCATATAAAAAAGCTATTGCAGAATATGAAGCAGGAAAATCAACAAAAATTAACGATATAGATGCATTTTTTGAGGAATTGTAATTGATATTATGCATTTCTCCTTTTCAACGGAAATAATCAAAGATTTAAAGAAAATAAAACAAAATCAACCCTTATTATTCAAAAAGATAAAGAAACAGGTAACTATTTTTAAGAATGATCATACACATCCTTCTTTGCGCACTCATAAGTTGAAAGGAAATTTATCCAATATATGGAGTATTTCTATAGAGGGAAACATACGCATGATTTATGTTATAAAAGATAATGAAGCATTATTTATCAAAATAGGAAATCATGATCAGGTGTATAGAAAATGAAGTTGCTATAATAGCTCTATGAAATTAGTTATTCCTTCAAATAGATATAAAAATAGTTTTATCGAGGCGGTAAAAGAATACCAATCATATCCATCAGAGGATAGGCAAGATATTTATGCCCTGAGTATTGACGCATTATAAAATGATTTTGCATCATATGTGAAAAAATTAACTGATGAATCGGAAGGGAAAAATCTTACGGACGGGCGCGTACGACAATCTACCTATTGGCTGGTTGACAATAATGAAATTATCGGGAGAGTAGCAATTCGACATACATTAACAGAGCATTTATTGCGAGAGGGTGGACATATCGGCTATGACATACGACCTTCCAAAAGAAAAATGGGGTATGGTAAAAAGATACTCTCATTAGCAATTCTAAAAGCAAAAGCATTGGGGATCGATAAAATATTGGTGACGTGTAGTGAATCAAACATCGGCTCAAAAAAAATTATAGAAGCAAACGGGGGAATATTAGAAAATCGTGTAGATGTGGGAAATGGAAGGACTGCAAAATTGCGATATTGGATATAAAATAACCTCTTGATAGTTATGCTGCTAAAATGATATAGTACACTCCATTATGGGTAAAAAAGAAAAAAATGGTAGTGAGATAGACCAACTTTTTAAAATAACCAGAAAAGGTATCTGTACTTCCGATAAAAAATATACGCAAATATTTTCTCCGGCAGGTGAGAATAAAAAGGTGGACGAACGTAAAGCAAAAAAAGTTTGCGTAACATGTCCAGTATATAAAGCATGCAGCTTTGCTGCTATAAGAGTCTCTACTCATGACGTGCCGGGCTTTTTGGGAGGCTATACTGATAAACAGAGAACTACGTTACGTAAACTCATAAAAAAGAAGTGAGCTTTTGTAACAGATATAAAACTTCTTACAAATATACATACAATTATGTTATTAAATCAGGTAAATCGTTAAGAAAGTGAGGTGAATGTATATGGCAGAGCCAAAGAAAATAACAGCGAAAGTTGAGGATTCCAAAAAGAACACCAAAGAAGAGTCATTCAAAGTTGATGGAGAAAATTTGCTGAAAAAAGTAAAAGAAATTATCAACGAAGGAAATGTGCGTAAAATCACGATTAAGGATAAGGACGGAAAGAATATCGTCGTATTTCCATTGACAATAGGTGTCGTCGGTGTGGCATTGGTACCTGTATTTGCGGCAGTCGGGACACTCGCGGCATTACTGACAGAATGTACGATCACAATTGAAAGAAAATAACTCTCTCATTTCCACCGGGTAAAAAGATAAAAGAGTAATGAAAGTATCGCACTTATGATGAGAGATGATACCCAAGGGAAGTAAAAGGTAAAGTTATCTTTTTTGATGAGGATATCTCCGGGCATTTTTGGCATATTTGTTATTTTCGGAAGTACATATAAGAGAATACCTAGTACTACAATAATAACGCCCATGATAATTAATGATTTTCCTAACTGCTCATTCATAGTGTTGTATCTTTGATTTCATCATCTTTCCGAAGAACATACCGATTATAAATCCTGCGATATGCGCGAAGAACGCGACACCACCTTGTTCTGCTGAAATAGTAGTAAGAGAGCCGACTCCTGAGAATAACTGTAGCACGAACCAATATCCCAGCATCAGCGGCGCGCTGATTTCAGTAATTGTTACAAAAAAGAGAACGAAAATGAGTGTTTTAATACGAGAATATGAAAACAACACAAAATATGCTCCAAGTATCCCAGCGACAGCACCGGATGCGCCGATCATAGGGATTGTGGAGGATGGATTGAGTACGTATTGCGCTATATTTCCTCCGATTCCTGCAAGAAAGTAGAGTAATAAAAACTTTATTGGCCGTATCTTGTCATGCACATTATCGCCAAACACAAAAAGAAACCACATATTGGAGATAATATGCATCAGTCCTCCGTGCAGAAACATCGCAGTTATAAAAGGATACAAAGTAGATGAATCAGCAAAATTAATTTTTGCGGGGATCAATGCATATGTGTTGAGAAACGCTTCAAAATCCGTCGCGGTAATTTGCAGAAAAAAGACATACACTGTAGCGATAATAATCGCGTAATTAAAAAACGGAAACGTCTGTGATTTTATAGAATCTGATAGTGGAAACATATAATAATAGTATTATAATTATATATTAATTGATGAGCTTGAAGTGTTAGAATTGGGTAAAAAAACTGTCATCCCATTACATTGGATTACGTATTGCCAGAGCCCTCTTGCTAGTACACTTCCGCTGTGTTGAGATGACACTTGTATAATACAGCGGAATCAACATTTTTTATTAAGAGAATAGTAAGAAAAATGTAACACATGTTTATTTCGGGGTATTGAAATAATTGATGAGAATCATATAGAATAAATGTATGGATTCAATATCGTTTTTTGAGATAGAAGAATGGGAAAAAGACTATATAGCAAAGTCTTTTCCGGATATGAAGCTGCATTTTACGACTGAGAAGGTGCAAGATGAAGAAAATCAAGATTTTTTCCAGGCTTCCGTTGTTTCTCCATTTATTTATTCCTCTCTCAATAAGGAATTTATCGATAAATTTCCCAATCTCAAATTGATAGCCACACGGTCTACAGGTTTTGATCATATTGATCTCGCGTATTGCAAAGAAAAAGGAATTACTGTGGTGAATGTCCCTTCGTATGGGGCGCATACTGTGGCTGAGCATACAATGGCATTAATACTTATTATTAGTAGAAATCTTATCCGCACTATCCAGCAGAGCAGGAGGGGAAATTATGAATTGAAAGATCTTACAGGTTTTGACCTCGCGGGTAAGACAATCGGTATTATCGGAGCCGGCAAGATCGGAGATAAAGTCATGAAATTATCACTCGCTTTTGAGATGGAGGTACTCTTGTATACACGGCATCCTGAAGATGTCGAGGGAATTCCTCATGTTAAAGCAGTTTCTTTGGATGAGCTTTTGGCAAATTCTGATATTGTTACTTTGCATCTTCCTCATTCACCCGAGACGCATCATATCATCAATAGAGAAAATATAGAACGTTTCAAAAAGGGAAGTATTCTCATTAATACGGCGAGGGGGCCTTTGATTGAGACACAGGCTCTTCTCGATGGACTTGAAACTGGTATTCTCAAAGCTGTAGGTTTGGATGTGTTGGAAGAAGAAGGAGGATTAAAAGAGGAGCGAGAGTTGTTGACAGATGAGTACTTCAAAAAAACAGACGTGCGTACACAACTTATGGATCATATGCTTTTGGACCGTGAAGATGTGTATTATACCTCACATAATGCCTTTAATAGCATAGAATCAGTTCATCAGATTTTGGATATTAATAATGAAAATATACATAAATTTATCGCAGGAACACCTCAAAATATTGTTGAGGTAGAAAACCACTAGTATTCCGTATTGTAACCCGTTATACTAAATATAATAGTGAAAAAGTTAGCATTTTTAGGCGCTTCAGGCGAAGTAACCGGATCAAATTTTATAGTAACCGCACAGGATGATTCACAACTGCTGGTAGATTTTGG
>CAZLSZ010000007.1:0-41803 GCA_964562445.1 uncultured Gammaproteobacteria bacterium | reverse complement strand
ACGCTTGCTGAGACTGATCCGCAGAAATACTTGCTGCTGGTGAGTGCATTGAAGCAGTTTAAGAAGCCTGATCTCCGAGCCTTCCCCACAGTGCAGTAGTGTTTTTGTAGTTATTCCTTCAATAGATGCAATCTGGTATTTCTCTTATCATCCTAAGACGGTCATTAAGAGAATAAAATAATAATATTGTCGAGCGCTTGAACAAAGCACGTGAAGAAATTGCGTAGTGAATCGTCAGGGGGATTCGTCGCCTTGTGCGACAGGGGGAGGACTTCCCCCGACAAGTGAACGGAGCAATTTTAGTGCGGCTTCACTAGCTCGACGGTTTTGGTACTTTGCCCACGCAAAGTACAAGTGAAAGAAAATATAGTAAAGAGATTGCTTCGTCTCCTGCAAAGCAGGATGCTCGCAATGACAATGAGAGATTTCTCGCGGTAGTTTTGACTCATAGTATGGTATAATGCTGTACCGTTTGACCATATTGTATGGAAAGAAGGAAATTATCATTTACCCCTATTGAAGAATGTGAAGTGGTGCCAGAAAAGCAGAAAAGAACGGCTGATTTATTGATTTTCGGACAGGGACCTGTTATTGATGTCGATACTCGTAATAAGCCAGAGGCAGTAATAGGGTCAGAAGCAGGTCCGCATCTGTGGCTGGGTACTATAGCTGAAGCCGCGAAGCTTTTATATCATCATCAATTATCTGATACCCGCAATGTGGTTATCCTCGGGGGCAAAACAGGTGAGGATACATATCCTTCTGAGGCTGAAGTTACTATCGATGCGATGATAAAGGGTGAAAACGCAATTCCTGCGGAAAACACCAGAGGAGAGCATAGCTCCACAAATACACTCGAGAACCTAGTAAACTATTGTAATGAGGTGCTTGATAATCCTGATGTCCCGAAAGGCGAACGTACCGATATCCTCGTGGCGCCGTATCATATGAATCGTACCAAACTGCTCATGCACTTATTTGATATCCCGTATCGAAACGTCTTTTCTTCTGATGCGGTATTATTGCAGGCAGCGCAGGAGCGGGGAGATGAACATGCAGTGACAGAGATCACTCGCAGACGTGATATCAATGCGGCTGCCAGAGCTCCATTAAGTACAACTGAGCAGGCATATGATGAAAAAGCCCGCGCAAATGGCATACTGGTAGGCTATTATGACGGTCAAAAAGGTGCCGAGCAAAAGACAATTGAACGAAGGATACAGGAGGAGGATTTGTGGGCAGGAGCATTGCTTGAGATATCGGATTATTCACTACCGTATTTTGCACGAATTCAGGATGATGACAGACTCATGCGGATAATGAAGAATTTCGACACAAAATTCTTCCCCGCGGAAGGCGATAAACCCTCTGCCCTCATGGAGCGTGGCATTGATGTGGAGCATGATACGCCGGAGGCGATACGCGGAAAATTGAGCACAATTACCCGAAACCTGCATGATGAAGCAAAGCGGGAAGAGATTATTAAAGAATATACTGCCAACGGCTGGCCCTCAGCAATAGAACAGAAGTTCACAACCATTCTTCAAAAAGAGAGCAGCAGATAAATAGTTCTCCCGCTCATTATTTTAGGTTCATTTCGGTTTATCAGTAATTGTGGTATTATTTGTAGGTAACCTATCCGTATTATGAAAATTTTGATGGTAGCACCGCTCAAGCGAAGTATCAATCCCACGATTACCGCGTCCAGACCGAGGGTAATTTATGAACTCACCAAAGGATTGATCGCCAAGGGGCATGAGGTGACAATTTTGGGTACGGGGGATAGTTCTGTGCCGGGAGCAAAAATACTTGGTGTTATCCCGACATCATTTACCAGTCTCCCTGCCTTTGAGAACCCTTTTTATGCCGAAACAGCCTACCTCGTTAAACTCGCCAAGACCATTGAAAAAATAGCAGGGGAGTATGATGTTATTCACAATCATACTTATCCGGAATTTATCAATCTTATGGTCGCGGATCGTATCAAAACGCCCATGGTGACCACACTGCACGCACAGGCGACTCCGGAATTTGAAGAAGCGCTTAATTTTTTCCCAAATACGCATCTCATTTCCATCTCTGAGGCACACAAAAGCGGATTCAAAAACGCGCCGATAGAGCGTGTTATATATAATGGTATCGATACCTCATTGTATGCGTATGAAGCGCAAAAAGAAGACTATCTCCTCTGGATAGGCAGACTCGGAAAAGCCAAAAATGATGACGGCACCTTTATGGATGCCAAAGGTGTCGGTTGGGCAATTGAGCTCGCGGAGGCGACCGGAGAACCATTAAAATTAGTCGGCAATGTGGAAGATCCGGCATTTTTTGATACCGTGGTCAAACCGCATCTGAACGATAAAATCCAATGGGTGAGCGGGCATATCTCTTCAGAGCAGCCGCTTCCGAAGGAAGCGATTGTCACACTCATGCAGAAAGCAAAAGCGTATCTGATGACCATAAATTGGAACGAGCCCTTTGGATTGGTAATGGCGGAGGCAATGAGCTGCGGGACACCTGTCATCGGGTTTGATAGAGGTTCCGTAAAGGAAGTTATCGCGCACGGGAAAACAGGCTTTGTCGTTGATCCGGCGAGAGGTGTCCATGGATTGCAGGAAGCGTTACGGATGATCCCGTCTATTAAGCCGCAGGATTGCCGTGATCATGTGCTGTCACATTTTAGCCTCGAGACGATGGTTAATAATTATGAACAGGAGTATTTGCGGTGTAGTCAGTCCACGCAAGAATAAATTGTGAGTGAGACCATACTAACGGGTTTACTGCGTACGCAACTCCTTCTTCCTTATAAGTTCTGCTTTGCAGAATCAGCACATATTCTTTTCCTTTTGCGGGTCTCGGTGCCGTCGCGTCCAGACGATCAAATGTATCCCTCGCACTTTGAAATGCTTTTTGTGTCGAAACGTGTTCAGGAAGTTGTCCCGGTTTATCAATATTGCGTTTAGCGACATTCATCACCCAATCAAAACATTCATCTGCTTTTGCTCTTTCTCCTGTTTGGATATAATGCTGGGCAAGTCTGAGCATGACCATTGGCCAAGGGCCATTGCCGAAATTATGTCGTCCCATCAGCTCATGATACCGATTGTAGCCTCCCAGATCGTCATTTTTTGTGCCTTCCAGATGATAGGTGAGCCCTCTTTGTACCATATCTTTTCCTTCTTCATCTGCAAAGACGTCAAAATCAGAAAGGGCCAGGTAATTTTTGGGGAACGGCATCTTGATTTCAGAGACACTGGGCTCACGTCTGATACCGGTAAAGAAGGTATCTTCCTCATCATATCGAAGATAGTGACGGATGCCATTTTGAATATTTTTCGCCGTAATTTTCGCCTGATCCGCAAGATCATCTCCAAGTATCTCAGGATGTCCGGCGATATTTGTCAGCGCTCGATAGCTGACTGCGTTGGCGTAGAGATCAAATCCCTGTTCAAACGGCGGGAATTCGATAATGCCATTGATGCCCTCCACCAAACTTCCATCAGCAAAATCCTGTGTTTGTCCGAGTATGCCCTGCGTCAGTTTCTGTATCTGCGGATGGTGTTTTGTCAATGCTTCCGGATTTTCTCCTGCCTCCAGATATTTCGTTGCTGAAAGAAGGGTTTGCGCGTTTCCGTCAATCTGCGGAGGTTTGTAGGAATCGGATTTGCCCTGTTCATCATAGCGCTGAAACATGACATTATTTTCATCAAGTTCGCATGTGAGGATATAAGTAAGTGCTTTATCAGCACATTCTTTTTCTCCGGCAGCCATAAATGCCCGTGTAGCATATCCATGATCACGAGGATAACAGTGTCCTGCGTATCTCGTCCCTACTAGAGAGGCAGATGTACCTCCTGTATCAAATTGTGAGTCTTTCAGTACTTGTATACTGGTAGCAAAAAGTGTCTTTCCGTATTTTTTAGCTTCAGGAACTGGAGCAGTTAGAGTTTCTTTCGTTATCATGCGAGTGATTCTACCAAACGGAAGAGGTAAAAAATGTAAGAAATGTAGCTTGACATATGGATGAGTGTAATTTACACTACATCTATGGCTGAAAAAGAAAAAAAGGCTGCAAAATCCAAAGCAATCAAAAAAGTCTCTTCACAAAAAGCTGTCCAGAAGACAGACAAGAAAGATGTCGTGATAAAAGAAGAAACAATCGTAAGCAATGTTCATTCTCCTCAACAATCGAGAAGATTGCCGTCTCTCAGTACTTTATTCCGAGACACATGGGATCTTTTTAAGAAATCATGGGTGATGTATCTCAAAATAGCGGGTGTAGGTATTGGGCTGTTTCTTATAGCGCTTGCGATAGGCGCTGCTCTCATGATACCTCTTTTTCTTACCTCGGGAGGAAACGTCGAGCAGTTATTTATGCGCCCCACGAGTGTGCAGATTGCATTATTGGTGTTACTGGCATTATGGGTGCTGGCACTTATCGGCTCTATTGTTATTTTTGAGATCATATCATCAATTGCGTTTCTTCTGTATCTTGATGAACAGGATCATAACTGGTCGTTGCGGATGCTATTTGAGCGGAGCAGACCATATTTTTGGAAATATTTTGGAGCAAGTTTATTAGTTGGCATTGCAGTCTTGGGCGGGATGGTATTTCTGTTTATCCCCGGTATGATTATCGCGCTTTTATTTTCATTTGTTTCTATGGCCATTGTTCTTGAAAAGAGAAATATTATGGAAGCGCTCCATCGCAGTTATCAAATGGTAAAGGCAAATTTTTGGGGAATCACGGGAAGAGTTATATTAATTCAATTAATTTCTTTTTTCATCTCACAGGTTTTGGATTCATTAAATGATGATAATCCCGCTATTGCATTGGTGATTATTGGCTACACTGTTGTGATGGGCGCGTATATGTTGATATATACATATCTTTTATATAAGCAGGCGAGTGTTGTGCCTTTTACAAAGAATGTCAGTATACGATGGATCTGGATTGTCGCTGTTCTCGGGTGGATTTGTCTTCTTTGGCTATTCGGTTTTGCATTGTTTGCCGCTGTTGCCCACGCTCCCATCAAAACAGTATAAGGGAATCGCTCCTCCTCTTTGAAACATCTATAGAAAACTGATTTAATGGTAGTATGGCCGAGTATACTTTCGTTAAGAATAAGAGCGGAAAATATAGCATCTTTGCGCCCAGACGTGCCCGCCGTCCGATGATAGGGGAAGGTGTGCCTGTCTGTCCTTTTTGCCCGGGAGGAGAAAAATATCAAAAAGAGGTATATCGTGTCGGAGGCAAAGAAGGAGATAATTGGTGGAAGCTTTTGGTAATTGCCAATAAGTATCCGTTTACTTCGCATCACGAAGTGCTTATCCACTCTCGGCATCACGATAAAAATGTTGATGAGCTGCCGATGTCGCAGGTTTTATTGATATTAGAAACATACAAAGAGCGTATGCAGCTTTATAAAGATAAAGGTGCTGTCTATATTTTTCACAATCATGCACGTCAGGCAGGTGAAAGTATCACGCATCCGCATAGCCAGATTACGGTTGTCCCTGAGGCATTTATAGAGAATATACCGGTACTTTCCGTACCTGAAAGTATTTCCAAAAAACAGCATGCACGTTTTTCTATCTCATTGCCCAAGAAGCTGGGCGGACGCTTGCGGAATTCAGGACTGCAAGCGTCCGCCCCCGCATTGGTACAATCACAAGAACCTCTTATGACGGATTTCTTTACCATATTCTGTCCTCTTGATTCGCAATGGCCTGATGAGGTCTGGATTGCCCCCAGACGCGGAGAAACAGTGTTTAGTGATAGTACGACTGCTGAACTCATTGACCTGGCTTTTTGTCTCTCACGTGTCATTCAGCTGTTTGATATGCGTCACGGACATGAATTTCCTTTCAATTTTTATATCTATCCCGGCCGGAATTGGTATCTTCGTATCATCCCGAGGATGAAAGTATTGGGCGGTTTTGAAATAGGGACAGGCATTATGGTGAATACGCAAGATCCCAATCAAACACAGGCATTTATCAATGAACATTTTTGGAGACCGGATACACAAAAGATTAAGAAAAAAGGACAAGCTGACTATAAAAAACGAGTATAGAGGATCTTTTATGATGCTTTTGTGAGAAGGCCAATTGCCCCACGCAGGCTGCTGTCCGAAACAGATTTCATGGTTATCCTTCCTTGCGGAATCCCCAAGAGAGATAATCGTTTTTGAAAATTGTTGTTAAATTCCCATCCGTCGATAAAAAGTGTACCTTCAATGAGAAAAAGTAAATGAGGAGGAGCGTTGAGAAATTCATATACTGCGGCAAATTGTGTCGCGGCAAGTGAGGATGAGCGTTCAAGTACACCTCTCGCGAGGTCACCGGTGATGCTCTGGTCATTCGCAGCGATAGCGGAGACTTCTTTGCCGTTTGCGACTGTCGGCGCGTTGACACCGTATTGTTTTGCCATAAAATTGAAATGCATAGGGAGGTAGATGCCGGACATCAATTTCTCAAATCTGTTTTTTCCTCGGGTCGGGGAGACTGCATCAATTGCTTCGAGTCCCGGTGTGGGTTCAAACTTGGAAAAGTTACCTGATTCAAGATTCGCGACTGTCTTTCGTCCTTCTTCTTGGGTAATAATAGACATGTTGCATCCTGAGCCGAGGATAAATCCACCATTTTCCTCCCCTGAACCTGCTAAGGCCAAACAGACAGTATCATTTGCGACACTGATCGGTATATCTACCTGCAAATATTCACGCAATAGTCCTCCGATAGGTTTGCCGGCGAGTCCATGAAATGCGTGCTCTTTGACGCCATATAATACCGCGGAGTCAATTTCTTTGTATTTTCCGATATCAGGTTTGCAGGGAAAGCCCAGATTCATCGCTATGGCTGCTGCGCGGGGATCATGATGTTCTTTGATGAATGATAAAAATGTTTCGTGGCTATCCAGATTGGGAATCGGGCCTTTCTTGCGGGTTAGTTGTTTTATCATCCCTTTGCCCGTAACTTCATATGTCCCAATATCATAATTTGTCCCGCCAATGATAATTGCCTGGATAATACCATTGGTGATAATAGGCTTGGATGGCAGTAAATGTCGGATAAATGAGAGACTGGAATGATACCCTTGAGAAGCGATTATGAGTTCTTCCACAAAACTTTGTTTAATTTGTCTGTAATCAAGGGTCGTTATCAGATCAATGTTGGTCGCCGACATATGTCTTTTATTGTAACAATAAATGAGAAAAATTACGAGAAGAAATGGGCAATACTTGGGGATTATTCAGGTTTTTGTTGAATTCCCAAGAGCCACAGCACAGCTTCTTTTTTGTATCTTCTGTCGCCTCGGGAATTGATTCTGATGGCCGGTAATTTACCCCGCTTGCCCCAGCGCTTGATGGTAAGGGGACTGACTCTGAGGACTTCTGCGACTTCTCGTACGGTGAGTAAATCAGGGAGACTATCAATCGTTATTTTTTGGTTATTCATAAATATATAGTTACTGTATTGATAAGGATCAATTTGTACGATATCTATATATACTGTAACAATCTAGTGCAAACTTGTCAATGGGGGAAATAGTGATGAGGGGGGAGTTATGGGTTATGAAGTATGCCATTTTATGGCGGTACGAGTTGCTCTCTGGGGATTTGGTACTTTGCCGGTGCAAAGCACGAGAAAAAAGATAGTAGTTTGACGATAGAAGATATAATAGAGAAGGTATGAGTTGAAGATATAACGTGGAACTTATATTCTCCACAAAAAAATAGTATCCAGTACTGAATCTAGATGAAACTAAATAAAATACGTGATACTATTTTTTGTTATTTTAACTCTACAGTAGCTCCTGCTGCTGTGAGTTTTTCTTTTGCTTCTTCAGCTGTTTTCTTGTTGACCTGTGACAACACTTCTTTGGGTGCTGCGTCAACTAAGTCTTTCGCTTCTTTCAAACCGAGATTCGGTGCGAGTTCGCGAAGTGCTTTAATAACAGCGATTTTGGTTCCGCCAGCGTTAGCGATAACGACGTTGAAGACAGTTTGTTCTTCAGCTGGTTCTCCTGCATCTGCTGATGCACTTCCTCCTGCTGCCGGTGCTGCGGCGACCATAGTAGCAGCTGCTGACACACCAAATTTTTCTTCAAGAGCTTTTACGAGATCTGAAAGTTCGAGAACTGACATCTCTTCAATCGCGCTCATTAATTCTTCTTTACTTAATTTTGCCATCTATAATCACCTCCTTTTTTAACTCTTTTTCTCTTTAATAGCGTTAAGAGTCATAACTAAACTTTGCATATTCCAACTGAGTGCTCGGTGTAATCCCTGAATCGGGGCATTCATCTGACCGAGTAATTGTGCTCTGAGTACTTCGATTGGCGGGAGGGATGCGATCTTGACGACATCATTATCGGAGACCACATTGCCTTCGAGAAAGCCGAATTTAATTTCAGGAAGTTTCAGGTCTTTGATTGATTTATTGAGGAGTTTCAGTGGTTCGACCACGTCTTCATAGATAAAAAGTGCTGCTGTCGGCTTATTGAAATGCTCTTTGGAGCCTTCTACATCAAAGGTATCTTTGAGCGAACGCATAAAAAGGGTATTTTTGGAAGCAAACAGTTCTGCATTTGCTTTTTTGAGGCCTTTTTTGAGTGTTTCAAGCTGTTGGTGGGTGAGACCCTGATAATTCGTGAAAACGATACCTTTTGATTTTTCAATCTTTTCGGCAAGCTCTGCTACGATTGCTTCTTTTTTTTGTCTGTTTTTACTTGTATTTACGTCTGCCATATTATGATCCTCCATCGCTTCCTTTTCGCCTTTTCAGTACTATTCGTACACGGCTCAAAGAGCACTCTTGGCGGATTGTATACTATCTTATTAAAATTAATCAGTGTATACAAAAAAAGCTCTCCGAAGGAGAGCGAAACGTAACTAAAAACTTAGAACTGAAAACCATAAGGAGTTATTTGTTTTTAGTTCTATGTTATGAGTTAATTTGCCTCGGTAGGACTTATGTATATGCCTACTGTCTTCGGAATAGTAGTATTATACTTTATTATGCGCCTGATGTCAAAAGGATCGGGGATATTGTATACTAAAAGTACATCTATGAATTCTGTATCTACATCTCCTGTCTCTCCAAATCCTGATAATGTGTCAGGAGAAGGATCAATTCTCAAATTCATTGCTGGTATGATGATCGGGATTTTTATCCTGGCTAGCGTATTGCTTATCTTAAATGCGCTGCATATCATTTCTCTCGGTTCGCTTTTTCCCGCTCAAAAAAAGAAAGCGGCTCCGTACCCTTCGCAAGCTCAGAATGTTGAGCCTCCCGTCGGCACTTCTTCAGATAAAGTGATCGCAAAGGTGGGAGAGGAGGTACTTTATCAGAAAGATTTGGATATTGAAGATAAGAATTATCCCGAAATTCCCAGCAAAACGAGAAAGTTGCTGGTAGATAAGCTCGTTAAAGATTCGGTTGTTCTCCAAGCAGGGCAGGCAGACGGCTTGGTGCAGTTAGACGCGAGTATTTATAACTCTCCCGATAAAGATTACAAAAAACGTGTCGCAAAAGTTGCGGAAATAAGGAAAATACTGGAAAAAAGACAAGATATGATTACGGGAAATGTTATCTCAATATGGTTCTATAATAGTTCCGCCCCTACCGCAATGGATCCCTTGAAAGCGAAAGAATTTGCAAAGAGTAAAATAACACCGCTTCATGAGGCTGTAAAAAATAAGCAGATGACCATACAGCAGGCTGCGGAGAAAATTAAAAATGATGAAAGCCTTGCGCAAATAGATAGGGTATATAAAATTAATGCTATATATGATTTTGCCGTGAATCCTAATGAGAAGATCTCATATGATCCCGTATTTGATGCCAAGGTAAAGCAGCTCTCTGCAGGGCAGGTAAGTGAACTGTATATGGGAAGAGATTATGACGCAAAGACGCATCAGCTTCGGGACGCTATTTATATGTTTGCTCAGGTGAAAGAAAAAAATATCCATGGTAACTTGCTCAATTATGATCAATGGTATGCGCAAAAGCAAAAGAACTATGCAATTACGGTATATTAAATTATTTTTTCTTTTTATTTTTATGTGGGGAGTTTTATACTTCTCTGTACCTGTGGCAAATGCAGCGTCTCCGGACGTTACAGGGAGAGTAATTTCATCATATACCGGCGCTCCAGTGGTGGGTGTGTGGGTAAAGTGGGCGGATGGCAGTAATAGCGGAATATGGTATGCGCAGACAGATAGTACAGGAGCATATTTTTTTCCTTCTTCTACAAGGTGGTGGTGGGAGCATCGGGATGATACCCCCGCGAGACAGGCTTTCTTGGATCAGATGGTTGATACTGATCTGAACGGTAGCCTTGAGAGTCATATTATCACTATGTATGATCCCTGGAATAATTCTGATTATAATTTCAGTTGCGGGTCAGATCCGCATACTTTTTCGGTTGTTACGCCTGTAACGATGTCCGGAGCGTTTACGATAGCGGGACCGGTAAGTATTCAGAATTCCAATAATACATTTCATTTGCCTGATATTATTTTTACTCCGGATACACCTCCCACTCCAACACCTACACCAACGCCGACACCCGTTCCTGTCTATACAGTGAAGGGTAATGTGTATGTAGATGCCAATGTGAATGGTGTAAAAGATAACGGAGAAGTGAATTACAGCGGCACTCCTACCGTCTCCGCTTCTCGTGGAACGGTTACGGTAAGCCCGGGTGGCTTATATACTATCTCCAATGTTACAGCAGGTCCATTGACTGTTTCGGTTGGGATTCCTTCGGGATTTTCTATCACAACTCCCAAAAACGGCCCGCCCCCGACTTACCAAATTATTGTAGGGCCGGGTTGTTCTGTAGGGGGAGCTTCAGGCGCGCAATGTTACTAAAATGTTTGGATTGATGATGACTATTTATTAAGCGTTACTGTATCTATAAACTGCGAGACCCAATACAAAAATTTATCTGTAAACACTTCTCTCCGTTTTTGCTGTCCATTCTCTGAGTTTCTTTGTTCCATTGTCTGTGGTTTCTTTGAGGGTATGGGTGATATCATGTAGTCTTGTGCAGCGCATGGATATTCTTCCAAACAATAAATGGTAGGGGTAGGAGCTTTTTCCACGAGTGAAGGTGCTTCTGCTTCGGGATAAGTGGGGGATACATTATTTTGTACCTGTCCACGGCTTTGTGTTGTTTGTCTTTGGACTACTTGAGAAAGGGTAAAGGCGATAGTCCCTACCAGTAATAACAACGTAAAAAGAGGCAATATAGTATGTATTTGGGTGTACAATTTGTTGCGGGATGACATATTGATAAGTGTTATCTTAAGCGTAGCGAATCTCTTTTAGGATGTCAATTACAGCGAGGAGGAGGAAGGGTATATTATAAAGTGGAGACGTCCAGTTTGATACCTGGGCTCATCGTGCTCTTGAGAGTAATGTTCTTAACATTTTTGAGCTTTACGGCTGTAATTGCTGTTTTGACATTTTCCGCCAGTTTTTTATCTCCGAATGAAAGTTTGCCGACTGCAAGATGAAGAATCGGGAATTTTGATTCTGTTTTGAAATTAATTTGTCCGCCTGCAAATTTTTTGGCGACTTCTTCCGGTTTTGGCGTCACTGTGCCGTTTTTCGGATTGGGCATAAGGCCGCGTGGTCCGAGAACACGAGCGATTTTTGCCAATTTCGGCATGGAATCAGGTGTAGCGATGAGCACATCAAACTCAATTTTTCCGGCTTCGACTGCCTTCACTAAGTCTTCAACAGCTTTCATATCCGCTGCAGCGTTTGCGATAGCGATTCTCATTTCTTTTCCGGTGCCGTGGGGAAGGGTGACACTTCCTGAAACACCTTTTTCAAGTGTATTAATGTGTAATTCTACTGTTTCATCAAATTTTGTGATTTTAATTTGTTCCAGTAGTTCCAGGGCTTCAGCCAATTGATATTTTTTTGATTTATCAACTTTTTGTGCAACTTCAAGATATTTTTTGGAGTGTTTTTGTTTTTTATTAGGAGCTTTTTTGATGTAATCTTTTCCTTTTGCAGACTTTTCTGCTTTTGCTTCTTCAGCTACATCAGCACCTTTAGCCTGTTTTTTCGCTTCAGCTCTTTTTTCAGCTTTCAGCTTTTCTTTCTGTTCCTGTTCTTCGTCTCCGATTGTTTTTACTCTGATCTTTCCCATATATTCCTTTCTTATTCTACGGCGATGCCCATACTTCGGGCTGTACCCGCGACAATTCTTGCTCCCATTTCGACATCTTCTGTGTTCAAATCTTCAAGCTTATCTTCCGCAATTTTGCGTGCCTGATCCATGGTAAGTGTTCCTGCTTTTTCACGTCCCGGCTTTTGTCCGCCTTTATCTTTGCCCAACGCTTTTTTGATCATTTCAGCGACAGGTGGTTTTTTGGTAATAAAAGTAAATGTTCTGTCTTCATACACAGTGATGACGACAGGAATAATATTGCCTTTCAGTTCAGCTGTTTTATCATTATATGCCTTCACAAACTCCATGATATTGAGTCCGTGAGGTCCGAGCGCAGTACCTACCGGTGGTGCAGGTGTCGCTGCTCCGGCGGGTAAAGCAATTTTAATTAATGTTTTTATTTTCTTGGCCATAGATAGTTATGGGTTATGAGTTGCTTGGTTATAAGCAACAAATAACGTATTATTTATCATATTTTCTTTACTTGTAAAAAGTCGAGTTCGACAGGTGTCTCACGTCCGAAAATACTTACCAAAACACGGAGTTTGCCTCGTGTTTCGTCAATTGAGTCGATTGTCCCGAGGAAGTCACTAAACGGACCGTCAGTAATTTTGACTGCTTCACCGGTGACAAACTGTACTTTGTACATCGGTTCTTCAAGATTCATGAACTTCTGGATTGCTTCAACTTCTTTTTCGGAAATCGGGGTCGGTTTGTTGCCTGCGCCGATAAATGATGTAACTCCTTGGGTGCTTCTGACCATGATCCATGATTCATCGTCCAGAATCATCTTTACCAGCACATATCCCGGAAAAATCTTTTCTTTCACGGTTTCTTTTTTGCCTTGGGATACTTTAATAGTATTTCTTGTCGGAACGATGATATCAAAAATTCTATCAGTAAATTTCATCGCTTCAACACGCTGTTTGAGTGAACGTTCTACTTTGTTTTCATGACCCGCATAGGTATGAATGATGTACCATTTTGCCTGATCAGAAGCTGATTTTTGTGTTTCTTCAGGAGTATCTTGTATATTTTCTTCCTTGATTTCTTCTGTTTGTTGTGTTTTTTGACTCATATTATTGTAATAATACTTTGATTGCCTGACTAAAAATATAATCTAGGCCACCGATATAAAAACCCATAATAACGCTGATAAGAATGACAACTCCTGTTAACCGGAATATCTCTGCTTTTGTAGGCCAGACAACTTTTTTAAGTTCATCCCATATTTGTTTAAAAAAGGTGATTGGTGCTGTCATGGTTTCAATTACAAAACTCCACAATCGTTACATTGGGCTTGAAGTATTTTACCAGATACAGCCTAGCATGTAAAGAGGAGTGGAGTTATCTTTATAGCGCGTTGATATCTTTTTCTACCTGTTCCATATCGCCTGTGACTTCAGGTACTTCTACCTCATTAATTTCTTTTTGCAGTTCATCTTCTTCTACGACATTTGTGGGGGAAGGAATAGCTGTCGGTTGAACAGACGTAGTTGGAGCTTTGGTGTTTTGACCCATGGAGTTATACAAAAAGATCCCCAGCAAGAGAAGGAAGATTAAGCCTGCAATAACCAGCATAATTTTTTTTGATGCATTCGCGGTGTTTGGTTGAGGAGTAATAGGCTGCTGCTGATTTGTTTCCTGCGGGGGAGTAGGAGCTGGTTGAGTATTTACGGATTGTTGTGATTGATTTGTGTTCTGGTCCATAGTTTAATAGTTCTCACCCACAGAAGGAATAGGTGTCGAATCATCCGTCTCTGTTATTACTTGCGTAGGGCTGATGGTAGGAGAAAGACTTGGTGATGCACTGGTAGAAGGAGCTTTTGTTGTCTCAACAGCAGTTCCTTTGCCGGCAATACGCACTTCTGCCGCCGCCTGATAGAGTGTCCTTTTTGCTGCAATTACCATTTTATGGAGTGTTTGTAGATCTGCCTGCAGTTGTTTCATTGATGTACCCATGGATTGTTTGATTGTTGTGTCCGAAACAGCCGCGGGGGCATATGTCTTTTGTGACTGCGTAACTACTGCCGTTCTTGCTTCTGTCAATGCTGATGCAGCAGAGGCAATTGCGGCATCACTTTTGGTGAAATTTGCTCCAGATGCCGACGCACTCGCTCTTTTAGCTTTAATTTTCAGTAATATACTATCAAGCCGGTCGAGTGTCTTCAGCATCTGTTGTGTTCGTTTTTCATTGATTGCGGTAAGATTATTATCGATTTTTTCAGCCAGTTTCTTTTTTTCAGGATTTTTAAGAGATTGGAGTTTTATTTTAAATTCTTCTTTTATCTGTTTCTTTTCTTGTTGGAGCGCTTCACGAGTTGGGGCTAGATTTTTTATCGAAGCATTGTTTAGGGATTCTGCGAATTGCGGACGCTGGGCTCTTTCCTGTTTCTCCTGTTTATTATTTTCCTTTTCTTGTTTTGGCGCTTGCTGCGCAAGCGCAGTACTTGGCAAAATAAGAAGTAGTAGGGCAAGAATAACTATCTTTTTCATAGGTTACTATTAATAGTAACCAAATGTCAGAAGCAAGTCAATATTTACTTAACAGTGACGCTTTTTGCCAGATTACGGGGTTTGTCCGGATCAGTTATGCCTCGGACAAGGGCAAGATAGTAGGCAAAAAGCTGTGCAATTACTACCTGTGGGATAATGGTGGCTTCTTTGATGTCAGCCGTTTGTATAAAGGTATCAAAAACAGTATTACTCCTAGGACCGATACCGATTATATACGCTCCACGGGCTTTTACTTCCTGCGCATTGGAAATAATTGCGTCATAGGTTTCATCATTGGGAGCGTAAATGATGCAAGGGGTGCCCTTCTCAATAAGCGCAATGACACCATGTTTTAATTCTCCTCCCGCAAAACCTTCTGCATGCACGAAACACGTTTCTTTAATTTTTAATGCTGCTTCCATTGCTGTCGCGTAGGATAATCCACGCCCCAATATATAAATATGTTCTTTCTTTTTGAGTTTTTGCGCAAGGTTTTTGACTTGTGTATTGACGGGATCTTTGAGTAGTAAAGAAACATTTTCCGCTGCTTTATTGAGGAGTGTATTGCCTTGTTCATTTTTACCGACAAGTGTATATGCTGTACTGATAAGCACAGAAATCATTGCGATAAAACTTTTTGTCGCGATAACCGCTTTTTCCTGACCTGCTCCCAACAGGAGCGCAAAATCAGAAAGACGATACAGTGTAGATCCTTGTACATTGACGAGGGAGGCAACCTTTACATTTTTTTTCTTTGCCTGCGTTACGGGATCGATGACATCAATCGTTTCACCGCTTTGGGAAATCGGGATAAGAAGAGTCCTATCCGTCAGATAATCTTTTTGATATTCAAATTCCGACCCTACAATAAAATTCACGTGTTTTTTGGCGATAGAGGAGAGGAGATATGTTCCTGCCAGACACGCATACGATGCCGTGCCGCATCCGATCATAAATGTCCCGTACGCTTTTGTAATCATATCTGCTAACGTAGTGACAGTGTCTGTGTATGTGTGAGCGATGTGTTTAATGACCGTGGGCTGTTCGTGTATCTCCTTGATAAGAAAATGCGGAAACGAGCCTTTCTGCGCATTTTCGACATCCCAATCCAATGTCAGTATATCTTGTTTAAGTTCTTTGCCTGAGACTGCGTCTATAAGTGTGACCTGCGTATCAAGAACTACCATCTGCTGATCAGCGACAAATAACACTTGTTTGGTATGCGGCATGATGCCGGACGCATCAGAAGCGACAAATAATTCATTCTCTCCGATTCCCACAGCGAGAGGGGAACCATTTTTGACGGCAATAATTTTTTCTTCATCAGCATGCGCGACGACAATCGCATTCATACCATGGAGTTTGGTAAATGCGTTTTTCACTGCTATGGTGAAATCTGCTGTCTTGCGTTCTTCTTCGATGAGATGCGCGATAATCTCCGTATCTGTTTCGGAGAGAAATGTATGATCCTTTTTCTTTAATAGTTCTTTGAGTTCTGCAAAATTTTCGACAATACCATTATGGACGAGGGCAATTTGTCGGGTGCAGTCCAGATGAGGATGAGCATTTTCCTCAGTTACTCCTCCGTGTGTTGCCCAGCGGGTATGTCCGATCGCGAGAGTGCTTGTGCCGGTAAATTGGGAGCCGAGAGAGGAATTACCGATTTTGCCAGTGTGCTTTTCAAGGGTAAACTTGCGCTTCTCTTGCTTATCCTTCGTGGATTGTTGCGCAGCTATGCCCCATGAGTCATATCCACGGTACTCAAGTGTCTTTAAACCGTCCAAGACCGTCTCCGGAGCGTTTTGTTTTGAACCGATATAACCGAATATCCCGCACATAATTTCTGTAGTGTAAATGTTTCAAAAAGCGCTGTCAATGATTACGCCGCGACATATACATCTCCTTTGGGAGGAAGGAGCGCATCTTGCGTTTTATGGCGTTGGTACTCGGAATCGATTACTTCTTTGAC
This sequence comes from uncultured Gammaproteobacteria bacterium, assembly GCA_964562445.1. GTDB lineage: Bacteria > Patescibacteriota > Microgenomatia > Levybacterales > UBA12049 > JACDET01. Next base: position 25,145 of record CAZLSZ010000007.1, on the reverse strand, counting down.
AAAAGGAATCCTTCCCAATTGCTGTTGTTGTACGTCGATGGCGTGCGGAATTTCTTCTTTTTTAGTTGCCACCATTGCCGCGATACCTGCCATATCCCGTACATTTGCGATGGTTGTGTACTCTGGATTTACTGTCTCACAGGCAGTTTGCGCTACTTTTTGTCGTTTTTCAGGATCAGCGTATGTCTCGGTATAGTAATCGTATAAGTGTTGTGCGACATTTTTGTGAGCCTCAGGTAACACGGTATTGTCATCCCCGAGCATTTCTACGAGATGTCCGTTTATGCCATCTTGTAATTGAGGGGGCATACCACCGACATTCGCCACGATCATGGGTTTACCTTGCATGAGCATTTGCGTGATTTTATCTTCACAACCTTCAGCGGTCGAGAGCTGTAGCCCTATATCACATGTCTCCTCCAAGGCTTTCATATGTCGATCATCAAATTTATCATAGGTGAGACGAATTACTTTAATTTTATCGGTGAGCTCAGGATACAACTTTGCTATTTGATCATGTGTCTCAGTAAGTATTCCTTCACCATCAGGGTTATCGACCGCGCCGAAACCGACCACCAACTGTTCAGGTACTTCAGCAAGTATTTTTCCGTCAGCAAGCATTTTATCTGTGAATTCTTTGTATGATGCGAGCACTGTCGGAATATTTTTTGCCCTATCAAAACGGGCAAACTGACCGATATGTCCCACGCTCATATCAATCGGCGTTTGTCCGTCTTTCTGAAGGTAATCGTTTATGCCTTGGAGATAATATTCTCGCTGTTTGTCCGTCAGTTCTTTTCCTAATCCGTCTTCTGTATCCGCCGTTGCTACTTTATACATCACTTTGTCGGCAATGCGGGGATCGATATTTCCGTCTGCATCTTTGGGAAGAAAATCATCCATCTCTCCGTCTTTGGATCGATGTGACAAAAATGCGTCTACGTTATTTGCCCCTGTCATTTTATCCATCAAAAAATCTATTACTTCTTTTTGTTGTGAGCCTGGGCGTTTTGCCATATCATTTCGTACTTGGATATGAAATCTGAAAATGACAGGGGCATGAGGATCATTTTCTCGAATTCTTTGGATAAGTCCGAGCGGCTGCTGATCATCAATCCAGTAGACGGTGTCCGGCTGATTGAGTACATCCTGCAATCTGTCTGACTGTGTTTCAGACCAGGCTGCATGGATTTTTTTATCCGTTTCCGTGAATTCTTCTCCGGGACGTTCCTGTCCTTGGATAATATTGTGCATTTTTTTTGTGATTTTAAAGACATTGAGCCCGTCTTCGGGTTTTTCGGGATTGCCGTATTTTGCTATAAGCTCAGGATCATCGAGAGAAATATCATGTTTTGCCGCAATTTCTGGATCGATGTGTCCATTCATCGTATGCCAATGAAAATCAATCGGATGCCCATCTTCGCCTTTTTCTTCCTGCAAAGCATTATATTCATCAATAAATCGTTTTGCGGGGTGGAGCATGCCTGCAACCCCTCCTGCTTGCGCAGTTGTATTGATGCGTACCAGCCGTTTCCCTTGGAGTTCTTTTGCGAAATGGTCAATTTCTTGCATGCTTTCATCCCAGAATGCTTCATGTCCCATTTCTTGATACGATTTTTCCCAATCAGGAAGTGTGGCGATACGTGAAGAATGAATTTCACCTGTTTTTTTGTCACTGTCTATAACAGGAGTTCCTTTTTCCGTAAAGAAAGAACGTATATCTTTGGCTATATCTATATCATCTTTTTTGGGATCTTCTATGGTTTGTGATCCGAGACGTATCGGCACTGTGTCCATCTCCTGCCATAATGTGTGACGAATCGAATCATCTTTTCCTTTTGTTTGGATGCCGACACCCATGAGTTTCGCGACGCCTGCTTCATGCTGCAGTTTTGATAATGTAGGTATGAGATCTTCATGTGTATGGATAGTTGAGCGTGCTGAATTGGTGTGATTGAGTACAGCTAGACGGTAATCTCCATTTTCTTCTCTTGTAACAACAGCTGTTCCAAGCCTAGATTCTAGGGGAGCCGTCTCCTTTGCAGGAGGTCTTTTGGTCATATTGATTTTGAATTGTTGGGCAGCTTCACCGTTATTACGGTTCCCAAGTCCTTCTTGATATACTGACATATTCTTAGGATCTTGTTACAATCCATCTATGCATGAGCTAATTATAATACTAAAACTATCGGATATACTTGACAAAGCTGACAAAAACAGATTTGTCAGGAATATCGGTTCCTATTCTTGATATAATAATACAGCTCGAAAAAAACTATAGGCAATTTGTCTTTGGCTCAGTATATTGTAGAGTTATAGACAAATACTTAAGAAACGAGTATAATATATACAGTATATGGCAAATAATAAAATAAGAAAAGCCGTCATTCCTGCTGCAGGATTCGGAACGAGATTTTTACCCCAGACCAAGGCTATGCCCAAGGAAATGCTTCCTGTTGTGGATAAACCAGTTATCCAATACGTCGTTGAAGAAGCGGTGCAGTCGGGTATCAGAGATGTGATCATTGTTACCGGCGCACTCAAAAGAGCGATCGAGGATCATTTTGATGCTCCTAATCAAGATCTCATCCAAAATTTGGAGATGGGAAATAAGATGAAGCTTCTTGAGCAAACACGAGCAATTTCTGAAATGGCCAACTTCATTTATATCCGTCAAAAGGGGATGTACGGAAACGGTACACCGGTGCTTTCCGCAGAACCTGTCATCGAAAATGAGTTTTTTGCGGTATTATGGGGGGATGAATTCATTTATAGTAATCCGCCGCGCTTGCAGCAGATGATGGCTGTGCATGAACAATATGGCGGGGCAGTTATCTCAGGTGTGCGCATCAAACATAAAGAGGATTTGAAGAGATATGGTATTGCTGAAGTTGAATCTATGGGCGGCAATATCCACCGTATCAAAAAAATTGTAGAAAAACCGAATCCTGACGAAGCTCCTTCAGATTTGGCGACACATGGTGCATATATCCTTCCTCCCGAGATTTTTGGCATTTTGAAAGATCAAAAGCCGGGGACAGGCGGAGAAATTTATCTTCCCGAGGCGATTGATGAGCTTATTAAGACTGGCTACCCGGTGTATGCGTGTGAAGTTGAAAACGGTCATTATTATGATACGGGCAACAAACTTGAGTATATGAAGACAGTTATAGCGTTTGCGCTTCAGCATCCTGATATCAAAGAAGATTTTATCAAATACCTCAAAACTCTCGAATTAGAGAAATAATGTAATTCGTCATTACGAGCCTGCAAAGCAGGAGTGGCAATCTCTTTTATCTAATCATCCCGCAGACTATTTTAATCCCCTCGGAGTAGGAGGGATATACATGAATCATGTCAGCTAGTTCTTCAGCTGTGACTCGGCATTTTATCGCCAATGCGATCTCGTGAATCATTTCACTTGCTCTGGGTGCCGCAATACTCCCGCCGATAATGACACCTTTTTTATCCGTGATGATTTTTACAAATCCTTCGGGAGCGTCATGCGACACGGACATCCCGAGTGTTTTTAGAGGTGCTTTTGCTGTTTTGATATGCAATTTTTTATTTTTTTTTGCTTCTTTTTCCGTAATTCCTACAGTGGCTATTTCAGGATAGGTAAACATACATCGGGGCGCGACTGAATAATCGGGAATTACTTTCTCTTGCGTGAACATATTTTGGGCAGCGACATGACTTTGCAGGGAGCTGATATTGGTTAATTGCTCGGAGTTGCCGATGACATCTCCTGCGGCGTAAATATGCGCTACATTGGTTTGTAATGTTTTTTTGACTACAAGTTTTTTATCTTTTATCGTAAGTTTTGCATTCTGTGGATGAAAGTCAAGATTTGGAACTTTCCCGTTTGCGATAAGAATCTCTTCAAAATCTCCCACAAATTCTTTACCTTCACGTTTGATAAATACGGATTTTAGTGTATCTTTTGTTGCGATTTTCATTATTTCCGCGTCTGTAATGATATTAATGCCTTGTTTGGTAAATAATGTTTGTAATAATGCGCCTATTTCATCGTCATGATTACGCAAAAGAGTATGAGCACGTGTGACAATTGTTACTTTTGAACCTAAATTGGCAAAAAGCTGCGCCATCTCACAGCTTGTTTCGCCGCCTCCGTAGATAAGGAGGCGGCGAGGAATATTTTGCATTTTCAGCGCGTTTTTATAGGTGATGAAACCTGCTTCCTGCAGGCCCGGAATTGAAGGAATAAAGGGTTTTGTTCCCGTGGCGATAAGGAATTTTGCTGCCGAATATTTTTCTTCTCCGGCGATGATTTGATGTGGTGAGATAAAATGCGCGTTATGCGGGATAAGCGTAATGCCGGCGTCTGTTAATGCCTTCATCCCATGCTCCGACGCAGATTGCGCGACGACGGTGTCTTTCCATTGCTGTATATTTTTGAAAGAAAGTGAAGGATTATCTATTGCGATCCCATATTTGTTTGCGCGGAGCATTGATTGATATATTTCACCTGCATACAGGACGGCTTTTGTAGGAATGGATGTGAGATTGGGTGATTCACCGCCTACGTTATTCTCTTCACAAATTGCGACACGTTTATTGAGAGAATGGGCATAATGCGCTGCGACACTTCCTGCAGACCCGCTTCCGAGGATAATTAAATCGAAATCAAATGCGTGTTTTTTGAAGGGTATTTTCATCGGTACTATCTTCTATTATCGCTAAAGTATGTTCATTATTGCAAGTTTGTTTATTGTTTACACATACTCGAGTTATCTCGTATAATAAAATGATGTCAAAGCGGTGGTTGTTGTTTAGTATTGGTACATTTTTCTTTATACAGTTTATTATTTTTTCCTATGTAGTACATAAAGATGTATTTACGGCCATAGATTTTAGTACGACGGTTATTCTTCAGGATCACGTAAGCAGGCGATTTGATAAATTTTTTTCTTTTTTTAGTGATTTCGGAAAGTTTGAAGTGATGACGATTGCCTTACTCATAATTATCGTAAGCGCAAAAAAAGTATATGCCGGATTATGGGTGTTCTTTTTGTACGTGAGTTTTCATGTTATTGAGTTGTTCGGGAAGTTTTTCGTGAATCATCCTCCGCCTGCCGAGTTTATGCTGAGGACGGAAAGAATCATTAATATGCCGCAATTTCATGTGCGTTCTGAATATTCATATCCCTCAGGACATTCGGGGAGAGCGATGTTTGTTTCGTTATTATTAATAATATTATTATGGCGGGGCAAGCGTATTCCTCGCTCATTGAAAGTAATTATTACTTTGATGTTGTTGAGTTATGATGGTGTTATGTTGTTCTCTCGTGTGGTGATGGGGGAGCATTGGGTGACTGATGTCGTAGGGGGGACTCTTCTGGGAATAGCGTTAGGTTTTTTGGCAGGAATATTTTATTTTTCTTTACAAAAAAAAGGTGCGCGTTCCAGTGAAAAAGCTGCTTCAGACTATCATCGTGGGGAATAAGTAGCAATAATCTCTTCCAATTGATCTCGTTCATTTTCTCCGGTAACAAACATGACGATATCATCACCGTTTTCGATAAATATGCCCAATTCTGCTTCATAATTTTTCGGATTGGGATTTGGCACTGATGTATATTCTACCGCTCTCATACCGTTAACTGTGCGGTTTTTTATTTTTGTAAATTTTTGTTCTTCTTTTTTCCCTTGCAGTTCTCCTGAAATAATTTTTGTTTCGTTTGGTTGCATTTGATAATACATATCAAAGTCTTGTCCTATCATTTTCGCTATAGATTTGGGAACAGTTAACACTTGGACATTCGGAAGATCGGATGTATTGGCATTGTCATTGCTGCGTAATTCTATCGTATTAACGCCGAATCCGTATGATTTTTCGGTGATATCCAGCGTCTCAGGATAGCTCATGCTGAATTTTTGTTTCGGATTTTCATAGGTTTTGAATCCTGTAGGGACAGTTTTGGTAATAGAAGGAGATGGAGCTACGGTGTTTGTTGTATTGTTTGCGGGGTGGGTATTTGTTTTCAATAAATATACTATAAAGAAGCCTATCGCCAAGATAACAAAGTAGATGATAAGCATGATAGTGACACCGATAATTTTTTTTCTTTTGGTCATGTGTGTATTATACCGTATAATTATTCTTTGGGTATTGAAAATGAAAATGTAGAGCCTTTCCCAGGTTTGCTTTCAAGGGAGAATGTCCCGTCATGTGCTCTGATGATGGTTGCAGCCAGATAAAGTCCTAATCCAAGCCCTTCAATTTTTTTGTCAGATTTTCCTTTTACCCGATAAAGCCTTTCAAATACTTTCTTTTGTTCTTCTCTTGAAAGTCCCATACCGAAATCTCTGACATGTACATTGGTAGACTTTTTGTCTTCGTCAATAATGATTTTTAATTCTTTTGCTTTCGGTGAGTATTTTATCGCGTTAGTAATAAGATTATTAATTACTTCGCGAATTTTTTCTTTATCTCCATTCACAAGTTCTGTTATTTTTCCTTCTACGATAATACCATGGGTATTACCCGTATATTGAAACGCTTCGACAATTTCATGTATCAGTATGTTCATATCAAATGGGTGTTTTATAACTATCATTTTTCCTGTCTGTGCTTTATATGCATAGGTAAACGAGTTAAGAAGATCTGATAATCGCTGCATTTGCGTGAGTGTTTTGGCGATGAGAAATTGAGACTTTTTGTCATTTGTTTTTTTATGATAACCGTCAAGAATTTGGAGAAATGCATATGCGGTAGTAATGGGTGTTTTGAGTTCATGCGTGACATATCCGACAAAATCATCTTTTTGCTGATCTATTTTTTTTCTTTTGGTTACATCATTGACGGTGAGAAGAATAAAGTTTGTCCTATATTCGCCGACCTCAATACGTTTTGCGTTGAGTATCATCGTCCTCTCTCCGATAACGGGAAAGTTTTGTGTAATTTCAAATGGTTCCAGCTTGGTCCTGCGATGGAGAAATGATCGCAGTTTTTTAATTATGATGTCGACATCTTCTATAATTGCTGACAGATCACAAAGATTTTTATGTAATAGTTGTTGTTTCTTAAATTTATATGTTCTGAAGAATGGTTTATTGGCTGCGATAATATTGAGTGATTCATCAATAATCATAATCGGTTCTTGCAGTGCTTCGATTATCGCTTCCGCAAAAGAGTGGGTGTGAAATGAGGGATTGTCGATAGAAGAATCTGGGGAAAAAGGAGATGAAAGAGAACGATGAAGGAATTGGTGCAGGTTGGTTATTGTCCTACGAGGCGCTTTTATTACTGGCATTCGTTCCTCCTTCCAATAAATTTATAGCATATTTTAATGATTATTACAATATTGTTACGGATTATGTAATAAGAATAGATAATCAGTTGGGTGGTAAGGACGTGATGCCGTTTTCTATGCCTCTTTCATGTTATTCCCATCGCATTGTTGCTGGAGGTTTTGATGTAATATCATACACCACACGGGAGATATCGGGAACTTCATTGACGATACGCGAGGAGATGGCCGCAAGGACATCATGGGGAATTCGTGTCCATTCTGCTGTCATAATATCATGCGAATCATATGATCTGACTGCTACGACTTCCGCATACACGCGGCTGTCTCCTTTTACTGCCGTACTCTTTGTGCCGGTCATTACCGCAAAACATTCAAATACTTTTTCATACAATCCTGCTTTTTTCATTTCTTCCGTAACTATCTCATCAGCCTGCATGACTTGCGCGAGCCGTTTGGGGGTAACTTCACCCATGATATTTACTGCGTGTCCAGGGCCCGGCCAAGGTTGCTGCATAACAATTTCTTCCGGCAGACCTGCAAGTCGGCCTATCTCACGTACTTCATCTTTGTAAAATGTTCTCAGAGGCTCTAAGAGTTCCATTTTCATTTCTTTGGGGAGACCTCCGACATTGTGGTGTGACTTTATGTGGGATGCGTGTTTTGATCCTTTGGATTCAATGACATCCGAGTATATCGTTCCTTGTCCCAAAAGTGTAGCGTCTTTATGTTTGGCCGCAACTTCCTGAAAGATATCGATGTATAATTTTCCTATTATTTTGCGTTTTTGCTCGGGATCTGTGACTCCTTGTAAAGCCTTTAGAAAGCGTTCTTTTGCGTGCACCACAACGAGATTGGAATGTACGAGTTTTGAAAAAATATTTGTGACATGTGTATCCGTACCTGCGCGCATCAGGCCACTTTCTACATAGACCGGGATGACATTTTTACCGATTGCCTTGGCGATGAGAAATGTCGCGACAGTTGAATCAACACCGCCTGATACTGCGCTGATCACTTTATTATTGCCGACTTTTTGTGCGATATCGTCAATGATAGTCTGCGGATTTAATGAGACAGGGGAGACGTCTTCGTGGCATTTTACGGCAAAATTTTTTAATATCTCCAACCCCTGCTGTGTATGATATGCCTCAGGATGGAATTGCACACCATAAATAGCTTCTTTTTCATTTGCGACAGCAGCATAGTCTACCTGTTTTGTGTATCCCATCTGCTTAAATCCTTTGGGAAGTTTTATCACCGTATCTCCATGGGACATTATTGCGGTGAAATGTTTTTTGGGTAATGTAAAAAGGGAGTTCTTGCCTACAATTGATATTTTTTCCGGTCCGTATTCTTTTTTTGAAGCTTTAATACTGCCGCCGAGAAGATGAGCAATAAGCTGCCAGCCGTAGCAGATGCCGAGGACGGGAATATTTAGTTTGAATAGTTCAGGAGAGACAGTAAGAGAAGGAGATTCGCTTATATTCGCCGGTCCTCCGGATAATATTATTCCTTTAATTTCGGGTTTTTTGGCGGATAGTAATGCGTCTGCGGGATTGATATATGTTGATTTAATTCCAAGTTGCCGCAGTCGTCTGCCTATAAGATGCGCTGTTTGTGAACCAAAGTCGACTATCAGGATCATGTTCTTATTATAAAGGCTCCTGTCATTTCGTCAAGAAGAAGGTCAGCATTTTATAATGCCCATCCTTTCCAGAATTCGGAGAATGAGTTCGAAGAGCATTGCAAAGAATTGACTCAGGCCGCCGCCATCATTATTTCTATGACCTTTACCATGATGTTTTGCGTGTCCATTTCCTCTTTTATCATCTGTTTGTACGTTTGTATTATCCCGGTCTGTGTATGATGCATTATTAAAATCAATACAGAGATCATTTTGGTCATTTCCGTTTTGTGGAGGAGGATTTTGCCCTCCATTATTATTGTCCTCTGGTGCTTGTGTAATTTGTCCTTCAGGCGGATTTACCGGTGCTTCTGTGGGATTCTCAATACCCGATACAGCTGTTGGCTGCGGTGGTGCTGCTTCTGTAGGGACAAGTGTCGCGCATGGAGGTTGCGCATTACCTCCCATACAATTGATTGACGGGAATACGCTTATTTCTACAGGTGCAGTGGGACTTGGCTGTGCTGTATATCCGACCGCCTTTGCAGCATTTACTCTTCCTTGTGACCATCGTGATCCTGTACCTTCAATTTTATCTGCTGTAGTATAAATACGATTAATAACGGTAGTATTTGATGTCCCAAAGGGGGATGCCCATACCAATGCTGCAACTCCGGCAACTACAGGGCTAGACATAGATGTTCCGCTTGAATACCCATAATTAAGCACTCGTTTTGCGTTTGGTGTAGTGGGGAATGTCGATGCTATGAACACGCCCGGTGCTGCAACTTTGACATAGGAACCATAATTAGAAAATGGAGCAATTTTATCCGAGTTATCTGTTGCAGACACAGAGACAACTCCCTCGTTTCCTGCCGGCCATGTGACCATGCTGGATGCGTCATTTCCTGTAGCTGCGACGACTACAGCTCCTTTGGATATCGCATAATTTACACCTTCCTGATAGAGAGGTTGTGTTTGTGAACTAGTAGAACGGAGACTGAGGTTTATAACCTTTGCGCCTTGATCTGCTGCCCACGTCATACCTGAAACGATGTCAGATGTGGCGCCTGTAGCGTTACCTGATGCGTCACTGACGACGACTTTTCCTATTATTAATTGACATTCCGGACATGTCCCCGCGACACCCGTACTATTGTTTGTATTTGCGGCAATAATGCCGGCCACATGCGTCCCATGACCATTTCGATCAGTGATATCAGGATCCATAGTGGAGGATACAAAAACTCTTTGCGCGACTACCTTTCCCGCAAGATCAGGATGTGTGGCATCAATGCCGGAATCAAGTATTGCAACTTTTACGCCGGTTCCTTTTGTTACTTCCCATGCTTCTTCCGCTTTAATATCTGCTCCTACCACCCCGGGAGTATTATTGATGATTTGACCGGTATTTTTAAACATATACTGCAGTTGATAATTCTCATCATTCGGAATAAAAGTCGCATGTGAGGTGTAGTCGGGGAGAGCTTTTTCAATCAATGTATCAGATTTCATCTTTTCAATAATAGCGTTTTCCTGTCCTGGTGGAACTTTAATTATTGTATAGTTAATACCCTCAATTGTTTTTATGACAGTCGCATCGTATTGTTTCAGATGTTCTGCCTGCTGCTCCTTTGTATATCCTTTTTTGAATTTAATGACAATTTGTCCCTCTACTTGCGTGTCTTTTGGGGGTGTGGTGATAATAACATTTTTTTTCGGTGACACTGAGGGTTTTGCTGTTTTCATTTTTACGATATCTGTAAATGAATAGATAATACCGATGAGAAAAAAAAGAAAAATTCCCCAAGCTATATATTTTACTTTCATAATAAATAATCCTTATTTTAGGTTAGAGCAACACAGCTGACCTGTCAATATGTATTCGCTACTTTTTTATTATACGTTTTATTTTTTTGCAATGTAAAAAAAGTATGTTATACTCAACATCTTGCCCCTCACTATTTTTTTCAAATGCGTACGTTAAAAAGTGTTACAACATGGTTGCGTAATCGAGACAAGATTTATCCAAATATACTCTTTTTAAAAGTAAACGTTGCGATTCATTTTATAAGCAGCTTTTTCTTTTGGGTAATTGTTGCAAATTTATATTGGGATATTGAGGTCGGAATTGCGGTCGCTTTGATATCACTTTCTTCCTTTTTTTCCTTTATCAGTGTTACGGGTATTAATTATCAACTACTTTCTTTATTAACAAAGACAAAACATAAAAACCGATTAATCAGCGGTAGTTTTGGTGTGGTCGTATCATTTGTATCATTATTGGCAATTATTTTTATTGTTATCGTTCCTTTGTTTTTTCCGCAATTTGCATTCATCAGTGAATGGCCTATGAGTCTCTTTTTTCTTTGTTTGACGGCTGCACTTGCGATAGATCATCTGATGGATAACATTTTTCTCGCGTATCATGCCAGCAGATATGTGTTTTTAAAAAATATATTTTCTGCATTATTAAAATTTGCTCTCCCATATTTCTTTGGCAATATGAGCAGTATGGGTATTTATCTCTCTTGGGCGCTTGCTTTAACACTCCCATTATTTTTTAGTATGAGTATTCTTGTCAAAAGATTTCATTATCGTTTTATCCCTGAAATGCAAAAAACAGTTTTTTCCTCATTACTGCAATTTTCAAAAGTGTTTTATATAATATCATTTCTTGAAATTTTGACATTGCTTCTTATTCCATTTTTTATCGTAACAGTGATTAATGAACAAACCGCGGCATATTTTTATGTATCATTTATGATTGTTAATTTTTTGTATGGGATTCCTTATATTACGAACCAAATACTTTTTATGGAAGATACTCATGCAAATGGCGTTTCGCTGCGCCGGTTTATGAGGAAAATAATTATTGAGTACGTTCCTTCAATTATTATATTATTTATATTCGGTAATTATATCCTCTCCTTTTTCGGTAAAGCGTATTCGGTAGAAGGGATACGATTTTTGCAATTGCTTGCGATTACAGGATTTTTTGTTGCTTGTAATTATTTGGGTCTGAAAATACTGCAAAAGTATCATGCGCTTATATTACTTTTAATAATAAATATAATAAGCGCCGGTATTATCATTTATTTGAGTTATGCGTTATTACAGTATTCACTTATCGGTATCGGCTTTGCATGGGCAATCGGAACAGTTTTTAAGACTATCTGTTATGGTCTTTTCGGTTTGTATATTATTGTACGAAAAGGAGTACGCAGCAGAAAGTTTAATTCATATCTTGAATCAAAAACTTTTTTTGTGAGAACTGGAGCTTTACTTCGGGGTTTCAGAAAATCGCATTATAAAAAAGATGTCTTTATCATGTCTGATTGTAAATTTGAAAATGGGGAAGAAATAGATTTCGGTAGACATATTTTTGTTGACCATCATGTGACATTTCTTACTCCCAATGGAATGAAAATCGGAAATTTCGTCATGATTGGCGCGTATTGTTTTTTCGATTCCATGAAGCATGAATTTAAGGAATGGAAAAAACCTATGATTTTGCAAAAAGATGCGACGGGACAAATTGTCATAGAAGATGATGTATGGATCGGCTCTCATGTGAAAGTGCTTGGAGGAGTAACGATAGGGAAAGGTGCAATCGTCATCCCGGGTTCTGTCGTTATGCATGATGTCAAGCCATATTCTATTGTAGGCGGTGTGCCTGCAAAACATATGAAATATCGTTTTACACCTGCTATAAGGACAAAGGCAAAGAAGCAAAATTTATTAAAAAGAATAGCAAAATAACCGTAGTGTATTTAGAAAACCTCTACACGGGTGCCTATTTGTGCCCAATCAAAAAGACGCTGACTCATATCTACAGGCACATTGACGCATCCATGTGTGACTCTGGAACCGAAATTATTATGCCAATATGCTCCATGGATGGCATATCCTTTATAAAAATACATCACATTTGGGACATTTTTGATGTAATAGGGTTCGTAAGGAGGATAGTATCCTTTCATATCTTGGACACCAAGTTTTTTATAGATTCTGAAGCTGCCTTTGACAGTCGGTGTATAGCGCATCCCCGTTGAGATAGGTGTTTGGTATTGTATTTGGCCGCCTTCCCATGCATATAACATTTGTTTGCCTCGATCGATAGTTATTAATTTTTCAGTTGTGTAAATTCCTTCTGCGTTTGCTGACTGGGGAAAGAGCAGCAAAAAGGAGAAAAAAGAAAGAATGAGCAGAATCTTTTTCATAGAAATTGTATATAGTGCATTTGATATACTGATTTCATGATAATACAATTGCGAGAAGATATGCAAGAGCTTAGAGATCCTGAGAAAGCAAAGCAGCTTTCACGTTTTTTTAAGACAGGAAAAGGAGAGTATGGTGAAGGTGATATCTTTTATGGATTAACAGTCCCGCAGTCACGTAAGATAGTCCACAAATATAACGGTTTATCCATGCATGATATCCTTCAGCTTTTGCATTCCCAGGTGCATGAGGAACGGTTAATTGCGCTGCTTATTTTGGTAGAGCAGTTCCAGAAAGGAAATACGGAGAAGCAGGATAAGATATATACATTTTATCTGGCAAATACGAAGTTTATTAATAATTGGGATTTGGTGGATGTTACCGTACATAAAATTATCGGCGAATATTTATATAAAAAACAACTGATTGATCCTGCTTGCGATCCTTTACATACACTCATTCCACTGGCAAAATCACCGATGCTTTGGGAACGGCGCATTGCGATGATTGCGACGTTTGCGTTTCTTTATCATGGCATAAGTATGCCGACATATGCTATCGCGGAAGTACTTATTACCGATACGCATGACCTTATCCAAAAAGCTGTCGGATGGATGCTGCGTGAGGCCGGAAAACGTGTTTCTCAGTCCGAAGAGGAAGCGTTTTTAAAAAAATATTATAAAAAAATGCCGCGTACTGCGCTCCGATACGCGATAGAGAGGTTTGATGAAACTAAACGTAAAGAATATTTACGGGGAGAAATATAAATCCTAAAGACTCAAAATATGCCGATAAATTCTATCGACAAAATTTTGAGTTATATTACTTTCTATAGATTATCGTACGAAGTTAAATATCGCAAACATCAATAATAGTCCGCCAATTGTTCCTACCGCGGGAAGTACATTTAGAATTACTTCTCTTTCTCTTCTGCGGAACCGACTTTCTTTTACATACAATCTAGGTGAATAATAACTGTTTCTCCTGTAAAGTATGCTTGATAGTGGATGCGGATTAGCTAAGTTAAACATAATGGTATTGTAAAACTTCACCGCAAAAAAGGGGTAAAAAGAAAGTAAATATCATGTAAGATTTTTCTCGAACAGTAGCATATAATACGAATATGCCGAAGTTATCCCGTTCATTATTACATTCTTTTAGAATTCCTCTTATTATTTTATTCGGACTTATCGCGTATGGTCTATTAAAGTATTACGGGTACTACGATATCGCTGTCATCTTGATGTATGTCCTCGTGCTTCTCGGGACGTATGACATGCTTCTGGAAACGCTGCGTTCGCTTCTGAAAAAACAATTTGCGCTCGATTATATCGCTATTCTTGCTATTGTCGTGGCGCTTATTACCCAGCAGTATCTTGTTGCTGGTATTTTAGCATTGATGATCTCAAGTGGAAGTACCCTTGAAGCATATGGTGTTGCGCAGGCAAAAAAATCCTTGACGCAGCTTATCGATAGAATTCCGACTGATGTGGTGTTATGGGAAAACAGAGCCCCGGGGAAAAAAGAAAAACTGGAAAATATTTCTGTTGGAGATAGTATTTTTATCCGGAAAGGTGAGGTAATTGCTTTGGATGGAGAACTGATCTCTGATGTCGGAGAGACTGATGAATCATCCTTGACCGGCGAGCCGTATTTTATCGAAAAAACAAAAGGGGATGTCATAAGAAGCGGCACAATTAATATCGGTCAGTCGATGGTGATTCGCGTAACCAAAACAGAGAAAGATTCGACGTACAAAAAAATCATTGATATGGTGAAGCAGGCGGAGAATGAAAAGTCTCCGATGGTACGTCTCGCGGATAAATATAGTACCGTATTTACTATTATTACATTGAGTCTTGGAGCTATTGCATATGTGATATCCGGATATAGTCTTGATCGGGTACTCGCTGTTTTGGTTATTGCTACACCATGTCCGCTTATTATCGCGACACCGATTGCGCTTCTCGGCGGCGTGAATGCATCAGCGAAGAAAAAAATAATTATCAAGAAACTTGCGGCGCTGGAAATATTATCACGAATTGAAACACTTGTTTTTGATAAAACGGGTACTATCACTTTGGGTAAACCGCGTGTTACGCGTATTGAACTTTCGGGTGATCTGAGTATGAAAAAAGCATTGAGTATCGCTGAATCGATTGAAAGAAATTCCCTCCATCCGCTTGCCAAGGCGATTGTACAAAAAGCAAGAGAAGAAAAAGTGCAGGTATTACATGCTACAAATGTCAAAGAAATAATCGGGAATGGAATTACGGGGAAGGTACAGAATACATCATATATGTTATCAAAACTTGAGGAAGAAAACGGTATGGCAATCCGGCTTATGGAAGGAAAAAAACAGATGGCGGTCTTTCATTTTGAAGATGAAATTAAAGAATCATCCAGAAAAATAATAAAACAATTGAAGGGGATGGGACTTGAGTTGCATATTTTTACCGGAGATAAAAAAGATGCTGCTGCTAAAGTAGTTTCTCAGCTCGGGGAAAGTGTGATTATCAATGCGGAGATGACCCCGCAGGAAAAACAGGAGGGGATTAATAAGCTGAAAAAACAAGGGAGAATAATCGGTATGGTAGGGGATGGTATCAATGATGCGCCAGCGCTGGCGCTGGCGCATGTCGGTATGGCATTCAGTAATCATGAGCAGACCGCCGCGAGTGAAGCCGCGGATATTGTTTTTTTGGGAGGAGATTTCTCGCAAGTGTATGATGCATGGCAGATAGCCAAAAGGACACTCATCATCGCAAAACAAAGTATCCTGTGGGGTATCGGTTTGAGTATCGCAGGCATGATTCTTGCCACTTTTGGCTACATTTCTCCACTCGTGGGGGCAGGGCTGCAGGAAGCAATTGACGTCGCTGTTATCATAAATGCCCTCCGAGCGAGCAGGTAGTTATATGGTATATAGAAGTTATGTCATTCCCATGGAAATGGGAATCTTAATTAACTGAAAACGTAAAACGTATAATAATCGTTTCTGTTCTTAGTTTTATGTTATAAGTTATTGAGAGATTCCCTGTCGTAGCAGGGAATGACCCAAAATGAATATGCAGAAACCACACGACCTGCCATCGTTTTAGCACTGCAACAACATCATTGGTATTCGCATACCCATCTCGCAACTGCCAATCTGATGGACTATCAAAAAGCTATGGATTTGGGAATTGATCAATGTACTTTTGATGATATCGATATATTGGAATTAAGAAAAAATTATTGATAATATTTTTTTTGTTCCAAACGAGTGAGTGCTATAATGATTGAATATTTGATAAAATCTTCTCGTGAAAGTCTACCCCCAGTGAGGACACTTGTCATCCCTCCAGGATTTCTCCCCATTTTCTCATGCGGTACAAGTCCTAATGTATAGAAAGCTTTGTTTGCATCAGCTTTTCCTTGTATGATCATCTCTGTTACTTTCTGAGGCCATTCAAAAGCAGGCCCCAAACCGATATAAATCTCTTTTCCGTTATAAATGGCACATGCGTTTGTTTCCATAAATCCTGATGCAGTATGGGGCACGGCAAGTAACCCTCCCTCAAGACCGATACTGTATTCACACGCAGTAAATGATTTTTTAGCGCGTGTTATAGCGCCTGAGACAGTTTCGTCGATATTTTTTGGATGGCCGAATTCTTCAATATCAATATCTCTCCCTTGCACATCAGGTGATGGAAAGAGTGCCGGGTAGAGGAGGAGAGTATTTTTGACGGCAGTAATCTTTACATTATTTCGGGAACCTACCGCAATGATCATGAAGATAGTATAGCAAATTTTATAGCTTTGTTTATCTTGACTCTGATTCAGGAAACAGGCATACTATCTCTATGGAAACAGATCAAAATACTACACCCCTTGCTTCTGGAGAAAGACCATTGGAGCCGTTATCACAAAGAAAGTATTTAAAAGTCAATACATCTCTACCGCATCTTGTAAAAGATTCTGAAAAAGTCCATGAGCCGTATTTTAAAAGTTTATTTCATGGCCGCATAAACAGACGTAACTATTTTTGGGGCACTCTCCTCATTATTTTTGCTCCATTGGCAGGGGCTCTTATTCTTTATCTTAATACATATTTGCTCACGCCAACTGCAACAAGTAATGCTCCATTATCAAGCGGGCTGCAGCAAAGATCCTTTATCCCTGATCCTGCAGTCATCATCCCACGTGTAATTACGCCGATCGGAGTGTTTTTGTCAGTAGTTGGGGTGCTTATGGGGCTGCCGTATCTTATTTCGATGCAGGTGCGAAGATTGCATGATATTAATACGAGAGGTTTTGTGGGACTCTTACTACTACTTCCTCCTATTACTTTTTTCTTGTTGCTTTATCTGCTTTTCCGTCCCGGTGTACAAGGGGAAAATGCGTATGGCACTCAGCCGCTTGCTAGGACCAATGTACGTGAAGATGTTTTTAAATTACAGGAAAATAGGCAGTAACTAATTTTTGCCTGTACTATTGGGTGGCAATTTTTTCTTCAATCATATGAGCAAGCTCGTTTGCCACAGCTTGAGGAGGTATTATCTGTCGGTCTTTATCGGGATTCATCTGAAATCGTTCATTTTCAATATTGAGTAGAAGTTCTCCTTGCATGAGTAATGCATCATACGCTTTTGCATAGCCGGGCATCATAATTCTCCGATCATTTATCTCGTGGGAAAGTTGATTTTGCGCAATACTACAAGTAATACGTTCTTCTGAGGGAAGATCCGAGTCTTCCTGCATCTGTACTTCTGCATCCATAACCACTATTTCATAAATCTCTTTTATATCTTTGAGCGCTCGAAGTGCGGGTGAGCCTATGCCTGCTTGACCACATATAGTCGCAATGGCGGTGAGAACGGATTGACGTTTTGTTTCTATACTTTCCTGTTGAGGAGGGTTTTGTGTATTTTGTTGTCCATCCATACAAAAAGTATAGCACGTTCGTATGCAACTTCCAATGTTTTACGACGTCTCACGATATGTTTCCATTCTGGTAAGCATGAATTGCTTTATTTACACTTTTGATATATGCGCCAACATCATTTTCAGAGGAAGGTGCGTATATTGGGATGATTCTTTCAATTGTGTTTTTGCCATTATTTATATAGTGATTTTTGATTAATTTATACCAGCTTTTATAACCCTCTTCCCATGTGTCATATTTATTGAATCCTTTATTACATCCTCCGTCACCATTGCATTTGATATTTCCTAATGATTTATTCTTTGTGGCTATCCCATTTTTCCCATAGGTACTTTCATGTCGGAAAAATGCTAATGCAACAGCAGGATCGATATTTGCCTTTTTGCCTAATTGAAAAAGTACCTCACCCGTTCCTTGGGCAGGAGAAGACGTTGCTTTAAGGACTTTGTCGATAAATTCACCTGTTATCGTAGGCGGTCTTTGAATGGTCCCTTTTGATTTAACTACTGGAAGTATTTCTGCTGATTTTTCCCCTTTACTCGTCATTATGCCTGAATAAACATTTTCTTGTACAGCATTGAGCTGTGTTACAGTTAGCACACCACTTGGAATTACAAGACTCGCGGCGAGAAGGGGAATCACACTTTTTTTTCTGGGTGATTTTTTAGGTTGCGGAGCATTCTCTCTCGTTATTGTGAGAGGAGAGTGTAGGGTAGAAGGTGGTCTATATTCACATACGGCCATAATAAAAAGAGATAATAGCGGTAACGTAGAGATTTGTCAACATTTTCTATATATATGTAATTATATTACATATATTTTATTTATTGCTTCAAGATATGTCGGGTGAGTGATAAATTTTTGCGCATCCGTAATTGCTACCCATTTCGTTTCATTAAATTCCGTAGGATCAGGGAAGACTTCATTCACATTTAGTAAAAACCATGTGTCATAATGCAATCTACACGAGTATTTTTTATTATATACGGGCATTACCGAATGCATGAAGGGTTTATATCTTTTCGAGAGATTAATACCAATTTCCTCCTGCCCTTCACGTTTCAGTGCATCTTCAAGTAATTCATTTTTTTCAATATGTCCTCCAGGGACGAGCCACTGATTTGCTTTTTTGTGATGGACGATAAAGATTTCTCCAGATGCAGTATTATAAGGGATGAACATTACACCACAATGATGTGTAGGATTACTTGCTTTTACTATTTCATCGCAGGTGAGTAATTGTCTAAATTGTGTATATTCTTCTTGTGTACTAAAAAGAGAAGGAGTAATATTTTTATTTAGTTGATCTCTGAGAGTATATTGCATATTAATATTTCTTCAAGATTTTCGATGTGATGTATGTATGCTGATCATAGGTGAATTCCATGACAATAAAATTATTTTTCAGTGCTTCGTGCAGGTATACTTTATCACCTTCGTACATGGGTAAGGTATGTATTTTATCTATATCTACCCATACAAACGCACCTTCATTACCATCTTTCGGTTCACCAGTAAACTCTTCCGCAAAGAAAAGAAAATCTACCCAATCGTCTTTATGCGGTCCGAAGTTTTTAAAGTATAATACACCTTTGGGCTGTAACTCCCGTATCGTAATTCCTGCCTCTTCTTGCGCTTCCCGTTTTGCGGCATCTTCGATGCTTTCACCCGGTTCTATCTTGCCGCCTAAGGAGACATAGAATCCCTGTTTGTGGACAGTGTCATTTTTTTTATTGCGTATCAGGAAAAGTATTTTTCCATCCCGTATTACATAGACCATTACGCCGTGGAATTTCATACGATTATTATACAACCTTTTATAGTTATACGGATGAGTTTGAAAATGTAGAAAAAAGGGTATATAATTCTGCTGTTATGAAAGAAGGAATGCCCAGAATTGGCATTGACGGAACAAATTATATCAACGGCGCGAAAGTGACCGTCGCGCCTGTAGCGGAAGCTCCAAAGCCAAAAGCAGGGGATACCGCAAAGCATGAAGCGACACATGCTGTTGTTGCTGAAGCAACTGGAACAGCTGTGGATTATATGACAATTGTCCCTGATCGCAAAAAAGGATATAAGGGACTTACTGTATTGAGAGAACCGAATTCAATCGTCGCGGCTGCACCTCATGGGGTGGGGCATAAAGGGACATCTCATGATATGCGTGTTGCGACATTTATTTCAGGAAATCCTGAGGAAGCTGCAAAAATCGGTAAAAAGATTGCCGAGAAGAATGAAGACAAAATAAGCGCAGTCGCCAGTGAATTAGAATCAAAGAAAAATTTATCAGGTAATGAGGTAAGAACTATCATGGATAAAGCTGAACGGCAAGAGAAAAAAGTAAATGTTGTTATAGAAAACCCTGACGGAACAAAGAAAGAAATAAAGAATCAGACATCTGAGCGGGGAGTAGTCGTATTTGATAGAAAGTGGGTCCAACCGCAGATTCCTACAACTGATGCGAAATTTGGCCTCGCCGCATAGGTTATATACCCTCAATTTTGAGTTTTCCGAAAAATTGTAATGCATGAAGCTTTTTGTCATGCGTCAAGAATATATCGCAATCAACTTCTGTTGCGCTGTGAAGTTGTATATTATCTTCCATGTCCTGCGTAGGCCCCGTGAGTGCGCGTGTAAGTATTTGGTCATTGAGTTCCACAATTTGAAATTTATCGAGTTGGGATATAAGTGTGTTATTTGGGAGATGTATATGAAATACATAACAATAAATATGAATTGAAAGCGGAGAGATAAAGATACTGTGTCCCACTAGCCTATCAAGAATTTTTTCCTCAGGATGTCTATGGATAGCGTCAATAAAGTAATTGGTATCAAGAAATATTTTTGCCATATTTTTTTTGAAGGTGTTTTTGATATAGCTTTTGGCGCTCATCGTACGTTCTTGCAGGTAAAGAGGCTTTCTTTGCTAACTTTTTCAGCTCCGTAATATCCGCTTGCGACAACATTGTTAGTTTTTTTTGCGGTTTGATAATACCCACTATTTGTGAACGGTGAACCAGCGGGACTGAGGAACCTTTTTCAAGAGAGTTAATAAGTTGGGAAGATTTTGTACGAAGGTCTGTAGTCGTGATATAATCCATATATACATTTAATTATACATTTAAATATGCATATTGTCAACTACCGCAGCATATTATTTGGCCTTTAATTTGTAAGTTTTCGACAGAGAACTAGTAGTCACGATAGGAGTTGGATTATTATCGCAGCTTGTCAGTATGGGATGGTATAATGCCTGGTATCGTGGGCGTTTGTGAAACAGAACGGACAGTCTTACCATCACTTGTTTCCATACGTGGAGACCACACAGTGACAATAACGTCGCCTGTCCCTGTCTTGTCTACCCGTGGCTTGAATGCATCTGTTACTCTTTGTGTAAATGACTGTGCCTTCTCTCTATCTGGTATTTGTGGTTTTCCACATTCTTTGCTCATATGAGGTAGTATTATAGTACTTTTTTTTAATATAGCAAGAGTCTTGTTATTTCCCCAGACTGGCGACAGTATTTATGGTTGTCGCGATGATGGCTGTCCCAAACAGGAATGACAAAAGTGCATGATGAAGCGCGACTTTGCGTATTTTGGAAGTTTTCAGAGTAGTGTCAGATACCTGATATGTCATCCCAATGGTAAATGCAAGATACGCGAAATCAGAAAAAGTCGGCGTTTTGGTTTCACCAAAATCAATACATCTGTCTGCATCAGCATAATACATATCAGCATATCGTACAGTATAGAGAGAGTGAATTGTAGCCCAAGAGATAATGACACTTATGAGCCCTAGTGCGGCATGTCCAAGCTGTACGGAAGTATCAGATTGTCCGGAGCCGTTTATAAGGGATATTACACCTCCGAGACTTGCGATACTTGCAATAGTGAGGAGGATATCCAAGATATTGTGATTCATATCATCGCGTCTGGCTACTGTGGCGGTTTCAGAAGGAGAATGTCCCTTCAGATCCAGCCAAAGAAGAAATAACAATACGCCCGCGAGTATATCCCAACCGATCAATGGAGCATATTGCCATCCCCAAAATATACCGCTTCCAAGGGCGGCGATAATACCGCATGCTAGGGCAATGCCGACCCGAACATTTTTGCTTCTGATAACGCGTGGAGTACTCACATAGGTATTATATCAGGAAAATAGGTTTATAAAAAATAATAAGATTGGTACTTTCTACGGGTACATATTGTCTAAGAATTTTTTACCGTTTTTTCTTTAAACAGTGTTCTATAGGTCTTTCCAGCAGTATGCCGGGACGTTGGTTTGATTTATAAAAAAAATCTCCACATTGATAAAATCCAATTTGCTCATAATAAGAGAGCAAGCCCTTTTGCTCTCTTACAATATCGCATCGCAAATATTTTTTCCCTCTTTTCTTTGCTTCATTTTCAGCAAATAGCAGTAATTTTCCGGGTTCTTCCGTTCGTGCTTTTTCAGGATGTTTCATAAATTTTGTAAAATAGAGTGCGTTCTTATCACCTTTGGTGTCATCCCATGGCTCATTCGTTTCGGATAGAGAAATAGTAGATGTTATTATCCCAGCAGTATCACGAATAATATAGGTATTACCCAGATTGACTTGTTGTTCGACTGCTTTCAATGAGATTGGTACATTTCTCCATGTAGGGACATCAGATAATTGTAAGGAGTATGCATTCGCCTGCAAGAGCAGTTGTTTCAGTTCATCTATGTCATCTGGAGATGCTTTCCTGACGATCTGGGAAATTGTATCTTTTTCTTTTTCGGGACTACTCATAAGCGTATTATACAAAATTGGGAGATGTAGATCTTATTTTTTAATGCATCACTCTTACGTTTCTGCGGATGGTATCTTACAATTCATTTTTATACTTATGTTCATGGCTAAATACGGAAAAAAAGCGCAGGAAAAAGTAGAACAGGCGATGCATGAAATGAAACAGGGCAAGCTCAAAAGCGGTAAGGGCGGAAAAAAAGTGACAAATCCCAAACAGGCAATTGCGATAGGACTGTCTGAAGCACGTGAAGAAGGTGCAAAAGTCCCTAAAAAGAAGGAAAAATAAGTATGCCGAAAAAAGGACAACCACCACAAACGCAATCGATACCCGGTACGGAAAAAAAGATGACACCACGTCCTGAAAGCGAAAATCCTGATTATAAAGCGTCAGGAAAATTTAGAAATAAGGTGGCTCTCATTACGGGAGGAGATAGTGGTATTGGCAAAGCGACAGCTATCGTGTACGCGAAAGAGGGAGCAGACATCGCGATTATCTATCTGTCAGAAGACAGTGATGCCAGTGAAACGAAAAAAAGGATTGAGGAAATCGGACAACAATGCATCTTGATCAAAGGGGATATCGGTAGTAAAGCATTTTGTGAGAAAGCCGTTAAAAAAACGATTGATGCATTTGGTAAATTACATGTCCTTATCAATAATGCGGGAGAGCAGCATGTACAAAAAAATCTTGATGATATCAGTGAAGAGCAGTTGACGAAAACATTTCGTACCAACATTTTTTCGATGTTTTTTATGACACAGGCAGCACTTCCGTATCTTAAAAAAGGAAGTTCGATCATAAATACGGCATCAGTTACGGCATATCAGGGGAGAGAACAGCTTATTGATTACGCGTCTACCAAAGGAGCAATCGTTACATTTACGAGATCGCTTGCCCGTAATCTCGCTCCCAAAGGAATCCGAGTGAATGGGGTAGCTCCTGGACCGATATGGACTCCGCTTATTCCATCCACATTTTCAAAGGAAAAAGTTGCTAAATTTGGAGATAATACATTGATGAAAAGAGCAGGACAACCGTATGAAGTGGCAGCAGGGTTTGTTTTTTTGGGAAGTGATGACGCTTCGTATATTACGGGGCAGATGATTCATATCAATGGTGGTATGAGTGTGAGTGGTTAGTCATTTAAATAAGTTTATGGGAGTACTAAATGCGCTTATCGTTATATTGGTTATAATCTGGCTTACAGGTCTTGCCCTTCGGCTCGTCGGTGGATTGATTCACATAGCTCTTATCCTCGCGATCGTACTGCTTGTGTTTCGTTTCCTTAAAGGACGTGCGTGATAGAAATTTTTATTTTTTTGATAATGCCTTGCTGCAAACCTTTCCAATAGCATTACCATAGGATGCTGCGATACTATGATCGTTTATTACTGTTTGCGGATTAACACTATGGACGACGGTATGCATAATATCCGTCCCTCTTTCAAAAATTTTTTTTGCCGATCGCGTTCGGGTATTTGGACGTTGCGGTAATTGATCATACGCGACTGCTGCAAGTGCGTGTGTCCATGTATAGTAGGTATCGCCTCCGCTGTCTTGCGGTTCTCCGTAAGTGAAAGGCTTACACGCAGCTACTGACCGGTGCCATGTTATCATTCTGTTAATTTTTTCATTCCGGTGATAATCAGGCATTCCACTCATAGATGCTCCATCAAGCCACCGTGCATGCAGACGAGAAGTCATAAATAATCGCCATAATGATTGTGGAATGTTTCCTTCTGTTTGTTGCAAGGCAACTTCCAGTTGATTTGCAAACGATAATGGGTGCTTTTTATGGGAAGCTTCGGATGTTATTTCACTATAAAGATTTTCGATATGTCCATATGGGGTTTGTGCGTATGGCTGTAAACGAGGCACATAATCAGTGAATTGTATGAGGACGCCACCAAGTGCGGTCAGTTCTTTATGTGGTAATTTTTCTATTTTGGAAAGGTCTGCTGTTCGATCGAGTACAGATGCGACCTCCCTAATTGTTTGCGGAAGAGAAGGTTGTGTCGGTTGTGGTTCTTTGTGTACCATGCTCGCCACATCGCGGTGTAGCGTATCATGTTTTGGTGTTACAAAGAGGGTGTATACAGCATGATTGACACCTCGAATTGCATCCCCACGGGCTGTTCTATCCGTTTTTGTTAATAATTTTCTGTTCTTATATGTTTCAATGGACATAAAAATATCTGCATATTGTAGCACAATAGGTAAAGATAATATATGTAGATTTAATATTATTAAGAGGATTGAATAAGTCGCGATACATATTGGAATCTCATTAGAGGAGATTCTATGGCAAC
>CAZLSZ010000006.1:0-44482 GCA_964562445.1 uncultured Gammaproteobacteria bacterium | reverse complement strand
GTTGCCATAGAATCTCCTCTAATGAGATTCCAATATGTATCGCGACTTATTCAATAATATTCGTCATAACGATCCTGCAAAGCAGGAGCAATCTCAAATAACTACGAACTGAAAATAAAAAACTACTGGTCATTCTGGGGACGAACGAAGTGAGGACTCCAGAATCTATTATAGGATTCTGGACAAGCCAGAATGACCATTATTGTCATGCTGATCCGGCTCTGCCGGAGAAACATCTCTCGCGTATGCGATCATATTACCCACATGCGTGAGATATCCTTCTCCTGCTTTGCAGGATCTGGATGACAGAAATCACAATGACAATTTTCCTGAATGTTTAAAATATTCTAAGACCTCTTTCTGCTTCTTCTCTACATCAGATTTTGATACTGCATGCAGTCGCATCACTGCCTGATTGGATTCCTGCAAGAATTGTCTATCCAACTCCGCGACCTCTGCGTTTACCTGCAGCGCGGTCTGATTCATCCCCATTAATTTCAACCCTTTGAGATTGCGGACACGAGAAAGTGCCACATACCCCATACCGGCGATAAACGCGCGACTGAGGTCGATTTCCGCGGCATCAAGACTCATCCCCTGACTTTTATGAATTGTTATCGCCCACGCAAGTCTGAGAGGCAACTGGCTGATCGCAGCAATGACATTTACTTCAGAAGAAACTAATCCGACCGATTCTTCACGCACTTCCCAACTCACTTCACCTACCACGATCTCATTTCCTTCAAACGTCCGGACGATGGGTAAACCCTTACGGTCGAAATCAATAACCTCTCCCAATGTCCCATTAACATATCCCACATCAAAATTATTTTTTACAAACATTACCTGCGCGCCTTTTTTAAGTTGTAGACTCTCAGGAGCAAGACAACTTTTTTTAAGGGTCTCAGTCAACTGGAAGTTTCCTTTCCAACTCATGATATATTCTTTTGCTTCACCGGCAAGTTCTTCCAGATGTTTTTGATTAATAGAGTCTACATCCGCGTTATGTGTAAATAGTCGTGTCGGTTTAGAATATCCATCTACAGCTTTATCCAGCCGCTCACTCAGATATTCAAACGTCATCTCGCTCACCTCGCTATTGCGGATGTCGTTAAGAACTCTGAGGAATGACCGGTCATCCTGACGGTATTGTTCTTCCAGATAGCATATTTGCAGATGCATGGTATTCCATATGGTAGAATCCGTAACAAATTTTGCCGCCGGTTCATCTTTTTTACTCACCGGCGGCAGTTGAAAAAAGTCACCGCACATAATTACCTGCATACCCCCGAAGGGTAAACTGTTTTTTTTGAATGCTTTACATACTTTATCGACCAGATCAAGCCGATGTGCATGCAGCATAGATATTTCATCAATAATAAGTACTTTTGTACGGAGAATTCTTTTTCGTAAATACGGTTTTTTGACAATATCCGATATGTCCTTATCATGCAGGACGTCCTTGATACCGATGCCGGCCCAACTATGGATCGTCACACCACCCATATGTGTCGCCGCGATGCCTGTCGATGCAGTGATCCCCACAGGAATTTTATTGGCTTTGAGATAGTCAATATATTGATTAAGAAGATATGTTTTTCCGGACCCTGCGGGTCCTGTGAGAAATACATTATAACCGAGCTTGAGGATATCGAGTGCCTCTTTTTGCGTCATTAGACTATCATTGTAGCAGGGATTAAAGCGTAATGCGACAAGCTTCTTACGGGATTTATCTCCTTTACACACACTTGTCATGCTGAATTTATTTCGGCATCTCTAAGTAACTAATAACAAAAAACTGAAAACTAAAAGTGTTGTTATGAGTTTTTAGTTCGTAGTTATTTGAGATTGCTCCTGCCTGCCAGCAGGCAGGCTCCAGAATCTATTGTAAGATTCTGGACAAGCCAGAATGACGATATATTATATCCTCTTCCCTCTCCCATTCTGTACAAGTAACGTGAGGATGAAAAAAGCGATGGTAAATAGCACGATGGTACCTCCACTGGAGAGATTCCAATAGTATGAGCAAATAATACCCAATAATACAGAAGAAAGAGAATACCCTTCCGCGATCAGAATCGTTTTGAGAAAACTCGTCCTGAACTGCAATGCACTGATAACTGGAATAACAATCAATGCCGAAATAAGAAGTGCGCCTACAATAGGAATCGAAAGAGAAATCGTAAGCGCGGTCAAAACGATCAAAAGAAAATTGAGTAATTTTGTACGGATACCGCTTACCCGCGCCGCCTCTTCATCAAATGTAGTATACACGAACTCTTTATAAAATAACGCAATCACACTCACGACAACCGCTCCCAATATACTGATAATGTAAATATCCGTTTGTTTCACCGTCGTTATACTCCCAAAAAGATAATTGAAGACATCCACCCGAAACCCACCCGACGCGCTGATAAGCACGATAGCAAGTGCTAGACTACCGGAAAGAAACAAAGATAATGCAGCTTCTCCGTCCACTTTTTTACTGAGGCGTAATTTTTCTATAAGTAATGAAGAAACAACCGTCCAACCGATTGCCGAAAGAAGCGGATTAATTTTCAGCAATAATCCGATCGCGATCCCGGCAAGAGAGACATGCGCCAGCGTATCCGTAATGAGCGAATATCTCCGCAACACAAGAAAAATACCTATAATCGGCGCGATACTCCCAACAACCAGACCGGCTTCAAGCCCTCTGACAACAAAACTATACTGAAATAAATCAAACATCAGTGATGCATTCCTTTCTTCCCTATCAATTCATGGAAATACTTTCCTTTGAGGAATTCTTCAGGCTCACCATAATATTCCATCGTACAATTGATATATCCGAGTTCTGTCGACTCATGAGCGACAACATCAAGTTCATGACTCACCAGGATGAGTGTCAATTGTAATTCTCTATTCAATTTTCTCAGAAGCGTGTAAAATTGTTTTTGGGTTTTTACATCTACTCCCACTGTCGGCTCATCCAAGAAAATAACTTCAGGCTCTGAGGCAAGTGCTTTGGCGATAAATACCCGTTGTTGCTGACCACCTGATAGATCATGAATCTGTCGTTTGCGGTACTCATACATTTCTACCTCTTTGAGTGCTTTTACTACCTGTGCTTTATCGTCTGCTGTGGGTTGATGAAAAAGACCGATCTTGCCATATCTTCCCAGAAGTACTACTTCTTCTACTGTTATGGGAAAATTTTTATCAAATGTTGAGTGTTGCGGGATATAACCGATCTTATACCAATCACGAAATGTTTTTATCGGCGTCCCGAATAACGATATCCTCCCTTCATCGGGAGTCAACAATCCTACCATCAACTTCATCAATGTCGACTTTCCCCCACCATTCGGACCGACGATACCGACATAATCTCCTTTATGAATACTGAAAGATACGTCATTGATTACTTTTTCTTTTCCGTATGAGAAACTGACACCTTGTAGTTCTACTATAGTATGTTTGTGGTCTACTCTGTACATTCGAGTGCTATCTGCAGATTTTTCAAATTATCTTCCATTACTGTAAAGTAATTCTTTCCCTGTATTATATCATCTTGTGGTATCCCTTCGATAGGATCAAGTACCATTGTCTTCGCTCCTACTTCCCGCGCGATAGTCTCAGATAATTTCGGGCTGACAAGACTCTCAAAAAAGATATATTTTGTATCGTGTTCTTTTGCAAATCGCACAACTTCAGCAAGTTCTTTTGTGGAAGGTTCCGTTTCTGTAGAAAGACCTGCTATTGACTCCTGCTGAAGATTGTATGCTTTGGCGAGATAGCCAAACGCTTCATGCGAGGTGATAATATCACGGCTTTTGCAAGTCGCAAGACCTGTGGCAAAAGCCGTATGCAACCTATCAAACTTTGCATCCAACTCCGCGCTATTCTTTTTATAATATTCAGCGTTTGCGGGATCTTCTTGTACAAAAGCTTCCGTTATCTTCTGTGATTGTTTTTTGGCAAGTAGTGGATCAAGCCATATGTGTGGGTCTTTTGCTTCTGTAGTATGTTCTTCGGCAGTATGACCACCATCATGAGTATGGTGTGCATCAAGAGAAAAAAGGCCGTCTCCGGTCGTCACGATGAGGACATCAGCATTTTGCAGATTACTCTTCATCTTATCCCCCCAATTTTCCAAAATACCATTAAGCAATAATATGGAGCTATCTTCAATAGCCGCAATATCTTTCGCGGTCGGGTCATATTCATGCGGTTCTACTCCTGATGGTATAAGATTTTTTACTTCTACTTTATCTCCTCCGATGATGGAAGCAAAATAATATAAAGGATATATAGATGCGTTTACCTTCATCTTCTGAGATGAAATCGCGGGTGTATTCCCTGACTTACCACTGATATAGACAAGGGTAACGATAAAAATTAGTAGTATTCCTAATAATAAAAGTATTTTTTTATTCATAATTTATTTTTGACATTTTTTACAAATTCCGAAAAACTCCAAAGAATGGCGTTGTACAATAAATTGTTTTTTTTCTTCAATATCTTTTTGCAATACGGAAATATTGCAGTCCGAAATATCCTCAATATCCCCGCAATTTGTACACATCAGGTGATGATGTTCTTCTCCGGCGAGTTCGTACCGAAACTTTCCTTCCTGAAAATCTAGTTGTCTCGTCAAACCTTTCTGGGTAAACATTTGCATAATACGAAACACTGTCGCAGGATCAGTCTTAATATCTTTATCATGAAGATATTCGATCATAGTCTGCACATCCAGAGGCTTCTTTGTTGATTCAAACAATTGCATCAAAGCGATACGTGCGGGTGTCGCGCGAAGACTCGCTTCATTCAGTTCTGTTTTACAATCATGTTTTATGTACATATTCATATAAATGCGAATTACCTGTATTTATTATATGCAATTAAATTGCATTTGTCAAGAGACACAGTTGATTTTCATCCTGACTCTCTCTATGTCATTGCGAGGAGTCGAGCTGAGCTCGATTCCTCGCAATGACATAGAAATATAAAATTTATTTATGTGTTACTTATGACTAGTTGTGTGGAATTCAGGAGAGTTCGGGGGAAGAATACATCGACTTATCTACTTTTGAGAGAAGGACGCCTATATCAAACGGCTTTGGGAGAAAATCATCTGCTCCTACTTCTTTGACTGTTTGGCGGGCATTGGGATGTGCGGAGATCATGAGGATGGGTATATTTTTTGTTTTTTGATTATTTTTCAGCTTTTGACAGATCATGCGGCCATCTTTACCAGACAGGAGCACATCAAGAATAAGTAAATTCGGTAAATTATCCTGCCTTTCCAAGGATTCCGCGTATTCACCTTTTTGTGATGTTTCGACATTGTATCCTGCGTCCTCAAGAACAAATTGTATTGCGTCCAGAATATCCGGATCATCGTCGACAACCAAAATCCTTTTCATAATTTATTATAACCATATTTTCACGATGTTGTTGATAAGAGAATGGTAAGAAAAATCTAGCCAAGCATCACTTGCGAGGTTTTTGTGTTATTGTTACACTTAAGGATAGTATGGTCACGACGATTCATGAAGAAAAAGTAATTGAGCTTGAGAAGAAAGCAAAACGTGCCCGAGAGCTTGTTATCAAAAGTCTCTTCGAAGCAGGCTCAGGACACTCAGCAGGCCCCTTGGGCATGGCAGATATTTTTATCTCTTTCTACTTCCATATCCTCAACCATGATCCCAAAAATCCTCTTTGGGAAGAACGCGACAGACTGGTCGTTTCAAATGGACACATCTGCCCTATCCAGTATGTCTCTCTTGCTATGAGCGGCTATTTCTCTATTGAAGAACTGCAGACGCTTCGCAAAATTGATTCACGACTGCAGGGACATCCGCATCGAGGCGCTCTGCCCGGACTGGAGACAACATCGGGACCATTGGGAGAAGGATTATCACAAGGAATCGGCATCGCTCTTGCCGCGCAATTAGATAATAAAAAATACTATACGTATGTCATTACAGGTGACGGCGAGTTGGATGAAGGAAATATCTGGGAAGCTGTCCTCTTTGCGGGGAAAAATAAAATTAACAATCTTATTATGATTGTCGATAGAAATAATATCCAATTGGACGGTTTCACCGAACAAATCATGCCGCTTGAACCTTTACGAGAAAAATTTGAAGCATTTAACTGGCATGTACTTGAAGCAGATGGCCATAATATCGAAAATTTTGTCGATAAAGTGCAGGAGGCGCACGCAATTTATGAAAAACCTACTGTAATAATCGCACATACGATTCCCGGCAAAGGAGTGGATTTTATGGAAAAAGATTTTCATTGGCATGGCAAGCCACCGGGGAAAGAGGAAGCAAAAAAGGCATTATATGAACTGAGGACACTGCGCGGTAAAATTCGCAGCGAACACCAGTAATGTCATTGCTATCCTGCAAAGCAGGAGACCTGCCTGCCGGCAGGCAGGAGCAATCTCAAATAACTACAAACATAAAACTAATGACTGAGGGTTACCGATACATATTAAAAGTATGTTAAATAAAAAACTAAAACTAAACGAAAAGATATTTGAAAAAGATGTCCTTGTGGAAGCCTCACGTGCCGGCTTCGGTCGAGGACTCGCCGAAGCCGGCGAAAATGAGAATGTCGTTGTCCTTTGTGCAGATCTCACTGAATCCACACAGGCACATCTTTTCGCGGAAAAATTTCCACAGCGATTTTTTCAAACAGGAATCGGTGAACAAAATATGGCAGCAATAGCCGCGGGACTCGGAGTTTCAGGAAAAACAGCTTTCATTTCATCATACGCGACCTTTTCTCCGGGGAAAAACTGGGAAACTATTCGCACTACCATTATATATAACAATGCAAACGTCAAAATCGCTGGACACCATGCAGGAATTATGACGGGCAGAGACGGTGTCACGCATCAAGCAACTGAAGATATCGCGATCATGCGGTGTCTACCAAACATTGATATTGTGGTCCCCTGTGACAGTCTCGAAGCCCAAAAAGCGACAAAAAAAGCAGTTAAGATACCTCACCCTGTCTACCTCCGTTTCTCAAGAGATAAAACACCCGTCATCACCACACAAGAAACACCCTTTACGATGGGAAAAATGCAGGATTATTGGATAAATGACCACCCGCAGGCAACTATTTTTGCCATGGGGTATATGCTGTACTATGCGCTCCTCGCAGCAAAGGAACTCGAAGAAGAAGGCTTTCCGGTGCTTGTCATAAACGCCGGGACAATTGCTCCCTTGGACGGCGAAAGTATTATGCGTTTTACCGGTCACACAAAAGCAGTTGTGACAGTTGAAGACCATCAGATTTCTGGCGGTCTCGGAAGCGCAATCGCTGAACTTTTGGCAAAGACAAACCCCTTACCAATAGAGTATATCGGATTACAAAAAACATTTGCCGAGTCAGGCGATCCGAAAGAACTATTGAAAAAATATCATATGGATGTCCCCTCGATCAAATCAGCAGTAAAGAAAGTTATAAAAAGGAAAAATAATCAATAAATACTCTGTCATTGAGAGGATACTGCTTTGCAGGAGCCGAAGCAATCTCAAATAACATAGAATTGCGAATTAAAAGTATTGTTATATGTTTTACGTTTTAGTTATGTGTTTCTAGAGATCCCGGATCAAGTCCGGGATGACAAAGAGATCGCTTCTCCTGCTTTGCAGGATCGCAATGACAGATTTCTACATGCATTTTTTTGTCATAATCATGTAGTATAGACCTATGCTCATAACCCTCAGACAACTCCTGGATAAAGCAGCCGAAGGAAACTACGGTGTCGGCGGATTTAATGTCAATAATATGGAGCAAATCCAGGCTATTATGGAGGCAGCGAAAGAAACTGACTCTCCTGTCATATTGCAGGCATCCCGCGGAGCACGCACATACGCCGGAGACCGATTTCTTTACCATCTGATGATTGCGGCGACAGAAGTCTATCCTGAGATTCCAACGGTACTTCATCAGGATCACGGAAGTGTCGAGGCATGTCTCTCCGCAATTGATCTCGGCTATACAAGTGTGATGATTGACGGCTCACTCAAAGAAGATCATAAGACACCGGCAAGTTATGAAGAAAATATCGCTGTCACACAAAAAGTTGTAGAATACGCACGTACAAAAGGCGTTTCGGTAGAAGCGGAACTCGGCGTTATCGGCGGTATCGAAGACGGAGCCGGAGCTGGAGACATGAAAAGCCAATATCTCACTGATCCCCAGCAGGCCGTACAATTTGTAAACGAAACTGGCATTGACGCTCTCGCGGTCGCGGTCGGCACAAGTCATGGTGTCTATAAATTTGCCAAACAACCGGATGGGTCTGTGCTTGTGATGGAACGGATTAATGAAATACACCGACTGCTCCCAAATACCCATCTCGTCATGCACGGATCATCAAGTGTACCACAAGATTTACTTCACACGATTAATGAGTATGGCGGTGCGATAAAACCGACCTTCGGAGTACCTGTGGAGGAGATACAAAAAGGCATCCAAAACGGTGTCCGCAAAATTAATGTAGATACTGATACCCGCCTCGCAATTACCGCCGCGATCAGAAAGTTCTTCGTAGAACAGCCTGAAAAATTCGATCCACGTGATTATATGACAGAAGCTCGAACGGCGACAAAAGAAATGATAAAAGCACGAATGATTGCCTTCGGGCAGGCAGGCCACGCCAAAGACTTCTAACGAGATTGCTCCTGCCTGCAGGCAAGCAGGTCTCCTGCTTTGCAGGATCGCAATGACAGGAATTATAACGTGGCTAATTTTTCTTCCAATTCGTTTTTACGCAGAAGTCCTCTTTGAGCACCCACTGCCCCGACAACTGAAGTTGAATTCACCATTCCCCACTCCATCGCTGTAGGAATAGATTTGTCATACATAATCGCGGCAAGAAATCCTGACGTATACGCATCCCCCGCTCCTGTCCGCTCTATCACTTTTCCTTCATTTATCCCTTCACTGTACATCTTCCCTTTTTCATCAAGGACGTATGACCCGTCTTCACCATTTGTCAGAACGATAATCTTTGGTCCTTTTTTCTGTACATCATTCATCAAGCTTTCAATATATTCCTTATCTTCATTAACTGTTTTTTTGCCGTTCAAAATCATTTCTGCCTCTTCTTTGTTAATAAATAAAAGGTCAGTCTTTTTCAAAACTTCCGCAATAACATCCTTTCCTTCACGCAATTGCCTCATACCCGGATTAAAAGCGAGCTTTGTCTCAGGATTTTTGTCAAGAAACTGTAATGCCATCTTATAAGGATTTTCCCAATCTCTTGCCAGGCTGGCGAGGTAGATATAATCAGTTGTGACATCCTCCAGTTTGAAATCATGCTCACGTGTTACATTCTGAACGAAAATAGTTCGGTCTCCTTTGTAGTTAACGATAACGGAGAAATTGGATGCACCATGGATTTGATTTACAAAAAGTCTCTCGATTCTCTCTGTCGCAAGACCATTTCGTATCTTTATGGAGAATTCATCATCACCTGTCTCAGCACAGAGTGTTGACTTGAGGCCCAGTCGGTTCACGCCGACTGCGATATTGGCAGCACAGCCTCCTAGACTGAATTCATACTTATCTACTTCAATTTTGTCACCATTCGGAAAACAAATACCACCGTTCTCTTTATCTTCATAAATTGACGAACCTTCATGCACCAGTTTCATAAAGGCATCAATAGTAACTTCTCCGATAGTAATAAGATTGTAATCCCGTATCATACGCTATCTCTAGCATAGACTAAATAGAAAATACTTTGCAAGAGGAAATTTTGTATTCAAAAAAGATCAAATATTATTAAAAAACCTGCCGATATATTATAATGACTGTATGCTCAAAAAAATTATCTTTTTTATACTCATCCTTTGTATTTTAATGGCACTAGGCGTATTTTTTTATCTCAAATCAACGTATCCCACACTTTCCCCGATGATTACAGGTAATTATTATATGGAACGGGTTACAAAACCCCATCTTAATCTTAAACAGGAAGTTTTCGGTTTTCTCCCATACTGGCAACTTGAGCAAATTTCCAATATTAAATTGCAAAACCTCTCGCACATTGATTATTTCAGCCTCAGTGTCGGATCTGACGGACATATTCTCAAAGAATCAAACGGCGAAACAGAACCCGGTTGGCTTAACTGGAACAAAGAAGAAGTCCAAAACATATTGATAAAAGCAAAAATTCTGGGAACAAAAACTTCCGTATCTATCACAGCTCTGGATAACGATACGATCAGTAACTTACTGGAATACAAAGATAATCAGACAAATCTTATAACTGACATTGTACAGCTTGTAAAACAATCCAAAGTAGATAGCATAAATATTGACGTTGAATACCTCGGCACACCTGATGCCGGCTACGATATCGCGTTTACGCAATTCAGCCGCGAACTCAAAGAAGCACTACAAAAAGAAAATCTTAAAACGCAACTGATGCTCAGCATTATGCCATTATCCGCGCGCAATGAGTCACTTTTTGAATTTAAGAAATTATCATCGATTTATGATCGATTTATCGGGATGTCATATGAGTATTATGGGGCCGGCTCAGACATCGCCGGCCCCACCTCCCCCATGAAAGGATTTAACGAAAAAGAATATTTCTTTGATGTGGAGACCACGTATGCTGACTACCTCAAAGTATTACCAAAAGAAAAAATTATCATGGGTGTCCCCTACTATGGCCGCGAATGGGCGGTTAAAGACGGCAAAACAAGAAAGAGTGAAACACTTTCATCTGCAGATGCAAACAGTTATGCAGGAGTTGTTTCCTACGCAAGAGCTCGTGACAGTAAGGATATAAAAAAAGAGCAATGTAAATGGGATAATCTCGCACAGGAGACATGGTGTTGGTATAACGATAAAGAGTCAGGTGTAGATCATCAATTGTGGATCTCGGATGAACGATCAGTCCAGACACGATATAAATACGCAAAACAAAAACAGTTTGCCGGTGTAGCCATATGGACCCTCGGTTATGATAAGTACTATCCCGATTTGTGGAAGATTATCAATACAACTTTCACCAAATAGCTTTATTTCCCCACCATGTCATTGCGATCCTGCAAAGCAGGAGACCTGCCTGCCGGCAGGCAGGAGCAATCCCAATGAAAGCACGTAACGAAATGGAAATTGTGACTCCGGGATGTTACAATAAAATGTGCCCACCTATGCATGAGCGATCACGATTACATAGACCCGTAAAAAATAATGTCTTTAATAGACAAGGAAATGGCCTCGCGGAGAAGCGGAACGAAAAGAAAACCTGGAAAGAAAGACTTAAGATATATATCCTCAGTCATAAAAGGAAGCTGATCTATCTCTTCCTTATTTTTCTTGCTATTATGGCTATTATTCCACCCGCGACATATCTTTATTTCGCGCAGGACCTCAAAGATAAAGAAAGCATCTTAAATCGCGGGAAGACAGGACTTACATTGCAGGATCGTAATGGAGAAACGTTTTACACATTTTATCAGCCAAAACAGATAAAATATGTCCCGATTTCCGAAATTCCCAAATCAGTACAGGAAGCTGTCATCGCGACGGAAGATAAAAATTTTTATACTAATCCCGGCTTCTCAATCCGCGGAATAGCACGAGCATTTTTTGTCAATATCATGGCAGGAAAGGTCGTCGAAGGCGGCTCCACAATCACACAAGAGCTTGCAAAAAATGTATTCCTCAGCTCATCAAGAAATATGTTTCGAAAATATCAAGAATTAGTACTCGCTTCTGAATTAAACAGGCGATTCAGCAAAGATGATATTCTCGAAATATACTTAAATTCCGTTTATTTCGGCGAAGGGGCATTCGGGATAGAAAATGCAGCACAAGTATACTTCGGCGTACCGGCAAAAGATCTCACACTTGCGCAGGCCTCAATGCTTATCGGACTGCTTCCCGCCCCCTCAGCATATTCTCCTGTCTCAAATCCGCCGGATAAAGCACTCCTCAGACAAAAAATCGTTTTAGGGGAAATGGTAGAAGAACGATATATTACACAGGAAACAGCGGATCAGGCACGAAGTGAACAACTCACCTACGGCAGTTCTTCGCAAAATGATACAACTGTTATCGCGTTTCACTTCGCAAACTACATAAAAAACCAACTCATAAAAGAATATGGCGAAGAACGTGTAATCCGGGAAGGATTTATCGTCAAGACATCACTCGATCAGGCATTACAAACATACGCAGAGCAAACCGTACGAAGTCAAGTAGAACGCCTGCAATGGAATAATACAACCAACGGTGCGGCGGTGGCAATTGATCCGAAAACAAGCGAAATCTTGGCCATGGTAGGCAGTTATGAATGGACTGATGAAAAATTCGGACAGATTAATATGGCCGTCACTCCCCGCCAGCCCGGATCATCATTTAAGCCGATTATCTACGCGACAGGAATAGAAAATAGAACGATTACCGCCGGTACGATACTGCATGATGAAGAAACAACATTTAATGGCGGTTATAAACCCAAGAACTATGATCTCAGCTATCGGGGAGATGTCACTGTCCGTAGAGCGCTGGCAAACTCTCTCAATGTCCCAGCAGTAGAGGTCATGGAAAAAGTGGGGGTCACCACAGGAATTAACAAAGCACGTGAATTTGGTATCACGACACTGCGGGACGATGTGAATTATGGTCTTTCACTCGTCCTAGGTACAGGCGAAGTACCGCTTCTAGAGCTTACTAATGCCTATGCTGTATTCGCAAATAACGGCACGTACATTGAACCCACGGGTATTATCTCCATAAAAAATAAATATGATAAACCGGTTACGAAAGCAATAAGTCCATGGTATTATGCCAATCCTCTCAATTGGTTGAGAGACCCCAATAAAAGAGCTTCCCACGAGGTTATCAGCCGTGAATCCGCATTTATTATCTCATCAATCCTTTCTGATAATTATGCACGCGCGGAAGAATTCGGCCGAGCGCTGACAATTTCACGTCCTGCTGCCGTCAAAACTGGAACGACCGAAGATTATAGAGATGCGTTAACTGTCGGATACACACCAAGTCTCGTAGTCGGTGTATGGGTAGGAAATAATGACAATAAACCCATGGATAATATCGCAGGATCTCTGGGTGCGGCGCCGATTTGGCGAAGTATTATGGAAAAACAACTCATGGGAACACCTGTGGAAGATTTTGAAAAGCCTACATTTGTCGTCAGCCAGCCACTTTGTCTCAATGGCCAATCCACAGGCAAAACTGAATTCTATATCGCGGGAACCCAGCCGGAATCATGCGATACACCTACCAGAGAACCTTCTCCCACCCCTGAGGCGACATCAACTCCGGAACCGACAGGTGAAATAACACCGACAGAACAACCCACCCCCACAGAGATAATGCGGCAAAGTACTCCACTCCTACTGCCATCACCAACTGTAGGTACAGCAGCGACACCGCCACCTGCCGCAGTGACACCACTCCCATAATTTTATGATGAACATTCATGTCATTGCGATCCTGCAAAGCAGGAGACCTGCCTGCCGGCAGGCAGGAGCAATCTCATATTCTCCCATTTTGTTCACCTTGACTTCTCCGTGAAAAGTAGATAGAGTTTAATTACGGGCATAAATATCCCGTTATCTGAACTTATTACTATGAACACACAATTGCTTCCTGCCCAAGCAAGTGATTCTCTGTCACCAAAAATACAGGAATTAACTGTCGACAACTTTTTTTCTCTCGTCATAACGCAGAAACAAACCGCAGCAAAAATAACAATGCAGCTTCTTTTCGATCAGGTTAACACCAATGACATCCCCATGATTGTCGAACTTCTCAAGCTCTATTTACCAAACGTCTTAACAACACAATGCTTTAATGATGAGGGTTATGCCTTTAGAGATGAAGTACGACATACGGAAATAGGACACCTCTTTGAACACATACTTCTAGAATATCTGTGTCAACTGAAAATGGCAAAAGGATGCAATCGTGCTTGTTTTACGGGAAGGACTAAATGGAATTGGATACGAGATCCCAAAGGGAAATTTTATATCCACGTAAACTGCAGTCTGAAAGATGCTGACATATTGCCTGAAGCAATAGAAAAAACAATACAGTTAATGCGAATTATATTAGCAAATCATCAGACCCCGCTATTTTATCTCTCACCCGAAGTGACTGCCAATAATGGTCTGAAAAACGGAAGACGAACGAGGAAAAATAGTTCAGCGAAATCTGCTAAATAACGCTGCTGCCTCCGCTTTCTTTTCTTCCGTAACTGGCACACCGATCACTCCCCTGCCAAATTGACCGTATAAAATTAATCCTCCCAAAGGCGCAAGAAGAATTGAAGGAATAACGAGCAAATCTTCTTCACCATGAATAATGATTGACTGTTTTTTCTTTGTTAACAGATAATCAGAAACTGCACCGCCTATCGTTTCAATCGCTTCTTTTGCGATCGTACCAGCCTCATTTTTTACCGCAATGATACATTCTCCCTCTTTGAGTATCGCGATATCTTCATCCCGCAGAGAAGTCCTTCTATTTTTTAAATCAACTATCATTATATCAGCAGATCTATCCTGTTTATATAAAGATAATGATACGATGTCTCCGACAGAAATAATAATTGGTACGTTTCCTAACGAAAAAATATCTGCCACATCTTTATAAATAACCCCAAACGGCTTACGCAAATCTTCACGAACTTCTTCGGGAAGATGATAGTTTTTTTTCTTTAACAGATGCAGTGCATATACATACCCTTTTCGATCAATCTCGCCTCTACGAATTCTCTCTGAACTAATGGGTAAGCTATCCTCAGCAAGGACATATGGGACAACAACCATTTCCATCTCTTTCATTCCCACACGCTGACGCTGGGTATTAAGCAGCGATACAACATTTTTTGTTTCTTCTGTTACAAAAATTGCGTCGATATTTTTCTCCTGCAAGGTGTTTCCATATATATCATTTATAGGTATTATCCTAACTCTGCTTTCAGCTTTGTTTTTTCGAATATACTCGGCAACTGCTTTTTCGCGAATGACATATGGCTCCAATGAAGAAAAAAAATGTTTTTGCTGTGTAATCTTGGAAGTCGCAACACCGATAATGACGCGCTCGGCAGTTTGCAGAGCAGCTTTGAGCAATGCTTTATGTCCCTCATGGAAATGATCAAATGTGCCGCCGACCACGCCGATTGTATAACGATAATTCATCTATGCCCCTCTCTTAAGTACACGATTTTTTAAATCAGCCACGTCCTGTTGAAAAACATCTGCTGTATATTCAGGCCATAGTGTATTTTTTTTAAACAACAATTCCGCACCCGCACTTGAATTCGGAAAAACCCCACTCAATCGTTCCTCCTCTCCGGCCCTAATAATTGCAGATATTGGTGGAATCCCTTTTTCTTCTAAGTATAAATGGTTTTTTACGTGTGCCCATTTTGCGTCCTTACCTGCCTTATCCATCGCGTCTTGCATCTCTTGATCAGGATCATAACCAAATACCAAAGAAAAACGTAATCCTGTATTTTTTTTACTTCTCGCTGAAAGATCTTTGAGATCTTGTGCTATTTCATCAGGAAGCATTTCAGGCTTTCCGATCACATCAAAACGGACATTTTTCTCTTCGATAAGCACCGGCACACCGGTTTCAATCACATGAGAACGTACTGCTCCATATATTTCGGTTAACTCTTGTGGGGGGCGTTTATGTATATTATCGGCAGTAAGAACAATTATCGAAAGATTATCTACTCCTGGAGTATCTGCAGCACAAGACGCGACGCTAATAAAATTACGTGCGCCTATCTCATATGCTTCCCTCGTGGTTTTTCCGTTTTTTCTTGCCCATGTCCGATTATTATCAGGAAGAATAAATATGTGGTCCAAAACACCATTGCCAATTTGTTCTTTTCTTTCTTGTGGTATATAACCTATTTCTACATTATGCATCTGTTATCTTTTTCGCACTTCAATTCCTTTTTTACCGTCTTCAATGATATATCCCAGCTTTTCTACTTCCGCCCGTATTTTATCCGCCGCATTGTACTGTTTTGTTTTTCTGAGCCGCTGTCTCTCTTCGACCATTTGCTGGATGTGTCCCGGAATCACATGCTGCACATTTTTCAGCTTATGGCTTAAATTCTGCAGATCCAATCCGAGGACTTCATCCATTTTGAAAATAATTTTTGCTTTCGCGCCGCTTGGTAGCTCTGACTTGATTACTTCCCACATCACGGCAAGAGCTTTTGGCATATTGAGATCATCATTTATGCTATCCAGAAAGCGCTTCTCATAATCATGTACTTCTTCTTTTGAGACCTTCCCTGAATCAAACTGCGGATCTTCCCAGCGAGATATTTCCAGAACTAATTTCTTAAAAGCATTTTGCGCGCCATCAAGAGACGCAAACGTGAAGTTCATTTCCTGTCGATAATGTGTCTGGAGATACAGATACCGAAGCGCCAACAGATCATAATTCTGCTGCTCAATATCATACAGCGTATAGGTATTTCCTAAACTTTTACTCATTTTCTGTCCTGAGACAAGCATAAAAGCAGTATGTAGCCAGTATTTCGCGAGCGGTTTATGGGTAACACTTTCTGCTTGGGCAATTTCATTGGGATGATGGATCTCTTTATGATCAATCCCTCCTGTATGGATATCAAACGATTCTCCAAGATATTTCATACTCATCGCACTACATTCGATATGCCACCCTGGAAAACCTTTACCCCACGGACTTTTCCACTCCATCTGACGTTGTTCATCGGGCTGTGAGAACTTCCATAACGCGAAATCCTGCGGATGCTTCTTCTCATTATTGACCCCAATCCGAGAATTATCCTCGGACGCTTTCATATCAGATAATTTTCCATAGTCTTTAAGAAGTGATGTATCAAAATAAATACCGTCAGATGTTTCGTACGTAAACCCCGCTTCTTCAATCTTTTTGACCAGATCAATCTGTTCTTTGATGTGATCCGTCGCTTTGCAAAATCTATCCGGTCTTGTCAGATTGAGACTATCGTAATCTTTAAGAAAAACATCCGTATAAAACTGCGCTACTTCCCATACTGTCTTTCCTTCAAGTTTTGCTGTCTTTTCTATCTTGTCTTCCCCCTGATCTCCTCCTCCTGCACTGTCTTGCGTCATATGTCCGACATCAGTAATGTTCATGATGAAATTGACATCATAGCCGTTGTATCGGAGAACGCGTACAAGAATATCTGATGTCGTAAACGCTCGAAGATTGCCGATATGCGCGAATTGATACACAGTCGGGCCACAGGAATACATCCCGACTTGCAGTGGATGCAAGGGTTTGAAATCTTCAACTTTTCTACTGA
Source organism: uncultured Gammaproteobacteria bacterium (assembly GCA_964562445.1). GTDB lineage: Bacteria > Patescibacteriota > Microgenomatia > Levybacterales > UBA12049 > JACDET01. The sequence goes on along the minus strand of CAZLSZ010000006.1, from coordinate 27,141 downwards.
GTGAATTATAGAGTCTAAGCATTTGAATCATTATAGCTCAGAGGATGCAGAATGCAAAGAGCGAGTAAGCATTATCTCCTATGATGTTTTTTCGCGTCAAAAATAACTTTGGATGATCGAGTGGCTTTGATTACTTCACCGATTCTTCTCCCGGTAAAATACCCGACATTGTAGCTGACCATATTGGGAATCTCAATAACTGAGGAAACTTTTTTTTGCATCCGTTTCAATGAACCTGACTCTAATGCATTCATGTATATAGTGTAGTATATGCAAGAGATTATATAAAGAGGAGGTATGTACGATACCAATTATTTTGCTTCAGGATATCCATTTTCTCTATCTCTATTTCTTCTTTGGTCTTGAAAATATTTTGATTCATCCTGAAATTTTTCCAATAATATATTTGATACATAATCTTTTGTTTTCTCTACGATTGGAAAAAGCGCTTCAGTGTCACAGGGATCGTCAGCAGAGAGCGCGACTTCATAACCCATTGCAGTTAATTTTTCCTCCATGGATTCACGATATCCTAACTGCAACCGTTTCGCGGAATCTTCAAGCAGCAATGGTTCCTGTTGTTTTTCAGGATTTGGAGCAAGTACTTTGAGATCAGTACTGCCTTGAAGTGGAATAACCACAAGCAGATTACCAGCATCATGTCCATCAGGTACATCCACAATATGTCCTAAATCATGCAATAATCCTGATACAGATTTTCCTGCGATACCTCTACCGACTTTATACTTAACTAATTGAGGAACATCTTTAGCGACATCACGCACATTTTCCTGCAGCATCATCCCAGCAAATTCTTTCTCAAAATTTTGGTTGAATTCTTTTCCCATAAGATGCTTAATTATACTATAGGTTCTCTCTTGTGTCAAGCTCTATCATCCTGAAGCGCCGCGGTTTATTTCTGTCCTTGTCTTAGCCCGCTCCAATGCTATGGGTTTACTCATTCTGTTTCGACCATTTCCTTTCCCTTTCATACCTTTTCCTGCAGGCTCTACTCCGCCCATTGCTTCTTCTCGCTGCGCTTTTTCTTCCTCTTTTCTCTGCGCTTCTTCCTCCTCTTCCTGCTGCCGCGTCTGCCATTCCTGCTCTTTCTCCTGCGAAACTTTTAATACTGCTTCATCACTCACTGTCTTCTGTTCATAATCAAAATAATTTTCTTTATGCAATCTTTTACGAAGCATTTCAATTTGAGCCTGCTCTTCAGGTGTTTTTGCGGCGTTAGAAATATCACCGGAGGAAGCGGTATCTCCTAATTGCTTTTGTGCTTGTTGCATTTGCTGCTGCGCCCCTTCAGAAGTATCAGAATTTTCTCCTTCCGAAGATATATTTCCATAGAGCTGGTCGACAAAAGATTTTCTTGTTGCCTGTACCTGTTGTTGCGCTGCAGCGGAAACATTTTTTGTCGTCTGCTGAACTTTTTGGGATAACCCGTCCGGACTCTCAAAACTCGGACCATCGGAACCATTGAAGGGATTAAAAGGCATACATCTATAATACTATAAATAACAAAAAACTAATACTCACTTCTTCCCTCCATCGCGCGATCAAGAGTAGTAGGATCAGCGTATTCCAGATCAGCACCGACCGGAAGTCCGCGACCAATCCGTGTAATCTTCACATCAAGTGACTTTATTTTTATTTGTTTGGCGATATACATGGCAGTTGCTTCCCCTTCCATTGTAGGATTGGTCGCGAGAATAATTTCTTTTACTCCACCTGTATGTTCTATCCTGTCCAATAATTCTCCAATTCGTAATTCATCAGGGCCGATATTATTCAGCGGATCAATCTTCCCATGGAGCACATGATAAAGTCCTATATATTTGCGACTTTTTTCCAATGCGAGGATATCAAGCGGCTGCTCCACAACACAAAGGATGGAGTGATCCCTGCGCATATCCGAGCATATTTCGCATGGATCACTCTCACCGATATTAAAGCACTGTGAGCAATTTATTGTTCCAATTTTAAGATTTTGGATTGATTTAGCAAATCTATCCAATTCACCTTGTGGGACATGTAATAAATAAAATGTCAACCGTTCCGCAGACTTGGGACCAATGCCGGGAAGACGCTCAAATGACTCTATTACCTGCTGAATTGCTTTCGGAACTTTCATAATAATTGTTTATAGTATCACTATGCGAAGATAATTATAGTATCAATTTACTCAATGATTCACCTGAGATAATACACTGAATAGACTTCGCCAATAACGGAGCGACTGTAGCGACGGTAATCTTTTTGTTTTCTAAAACTTCCGGACGCTGCGCAATCGTATCGGTGATAATCACTTCATCAATTGCGTCTATATCAAGTTTTTTCAATGCGTCTCCTGAGAATAGCGCATGAGTTACGGCAATCCTGATACTTTTTGCTCCTTTGGATTTTATATATTCAGCAGCATGTACGATAGTACCTCCCGTATCAAGCATATCATCCACCAGCAGCACATTCTTCCCTTCCACATGTCCTATCATCCCCATCGCCTTTGATTGATTATTTACTTCGATATCCCGTTCTTTATACACCAGAGCGACCCCGGATGCATTGAGTAATTTAGAATATCCGGTCGCGCGTATCAATCCTCCCTTATCAGGAGACGCCACAACTAAATCTTCTAATTTTTCAGAAAGGATTGCGGGGACCAACGCGTAGCTTGCATACATATTATCCCAAGGAATTTTGGTAAACCCTAACTGCTGCCCTGAATGGATGTCCACTGTCAAAATGCGAGAAGCGCCATTGTATTCCAGTGTACGCGCGACGACTGATGAGCTTATCGGAACACGCGGCATCTCCTTCCTGTCCTGACGTGAATAACCGAAATATGGGATAACAAGGGAAATTTCATCGGCTGAAGAGCGTCTTGCGGCATCAATCATAAACAACAATTCCATAATGCTATCATTCACATTGGGAAATGTCGATTGGATGATAAAAACATGTCTGCGCCGCATATTTTCCGGGATACGTACACGTATCTCTCCATCAGAAAAAATAGTAATCGGCTCATCCAACTGCACCTGTAATATCTTTGCGATATCACGAGCAAGCCCTACATGAGACCTCCCCGTAAGTAATATGGGTTGTTCATTAGTCATAAACAAAAAGCTACTTTCCTCCGAGCAAACCGCCAAGTCCGCCCATACCGCCGGTCATTTCCTGCAATTTCTTTGCAGCAACTTCCTGCGACTTTTTGATAGCTTCATTCACAGCTCCTTTGATATCATTATCTGACTTTCCGTTCGATTTAATTTCTCTGATTTCCTGATCTCCGGTGATTTTTACATACACACCATGCTTATTGACTTCAACCTCTTCCATTTTAAGCTGACGCTGCATAGCCATCGCCTGATCACGCATCTTTTTGAGTTCACCCAATTGTCCAAATGGATTAAATGCCATAAGATATCACCTCCTTTATTTCTTCAATTCTACCTTAATTTCCATCGCATTACCAGTGAGTATTTTACATGCTTTCAAAAGCGCTTCATGATTTTTTGCTTCTTCTAGGCGTTCTTTATGGAATGCATACCCCGCCTCAATAATTAATACTTCTTTGGTGAAGCTTTTGATTTTACAGCCCCGTAATAGTCCAGCGACAGTATGATTGTGTTTCTGCATTTCGTGGATGAAATTTTTCCAGAAATGCTCAAGCCACTCGGGAGCGACATCTCCCTTTCCATTCATTTTCGTCAATTCTACAGTAGTTAACTCTTTTTTTACTTCAGGAGCTTTTTCAGGAGCAGGAACCGCTTTATCACCATACAATACTTTCATGCGCTTGATAGAACTGACCTGTTTGCGAAGGGTTTGTACTGTTACCGTTGTATCCGCAGCGATCACTGATTCTCTCCTCGGTTGTGGCGAAGACTGCTTTGCTGCGGGATCAGCGCACCATTCAAGGAGAGCAAGTTCCAAGGGTAATTGCGGCAAAACCGCGTATTTCATCTCCGCGTAGGCGGAATTAAGTAATAAAAAAAGTTGTTTAATATCATCTATTTGTAATCCTTTGGGATCAGCGGCTTTTGCAGTAATCTGCTGCAAAAGCCGCCCATGCAGCGACTCCATCACTTTCTGCAAAAAATACTTCATATCTATCCCCTGCGAAACCAACTGCCCGATCAATTCCAATCCATTTTGTACTTCTCTTTTCTCAAAAAATCCGAGCATTTGCTGTACCGAACCAGCGATTGTCGATACTTGAAATTTTTCCTCAATCAATGCTTTGGTTACTTTTTTACCGCCTGCCATCGTGATCGTTTCTTCCAAAATCTTCACACCGTCTCGAAATCCTCCATCTGCCAGATCCGCGATCATTCGTAATGCCTCATCATCGACATCTGCTTTCTCACTTTTGATAATCCGTTTAAACGACCGTACCAGCTCCTCCGATGTTGCTAACTTAAACGAAATATGGAAGCAGCGGGAAAGAATCGTAGACGGAATTTTCTGCGGTTCTGTGGTACACAGGACAAACATCGCGTGACTTGGGGGTTCTTCCAATGTCTTCAAAAGCGCGTTAAAAGCCTCTGTGGTCAACATATGCACCTCATCAATAATGTATACTTTTTTCGCGGAAGAAACCGGAGACAATCTAATTTTTTCTTTCAGATCCCGTATTTCATCAATGCCACGATTTGATGCTGCATCGATTTCTAAAATATCGACATTTGTATTGTTTGTTATGGAGATACATTGCTCACAAGCATTACAGGGCTCAATCTGCCCTTTCTTTTTGTCAGTACAGTTTATGGATTTTGCGATGATACGCGCTGTTGACGTTTTGCCCAGACCTTTGGGACCAGTAAAAAGAAATGCGTGCGGTGGATTTTTTTGTAGAACAGATGAAAGCGTATCCCGCACGGCAGCACTGTCTAAATCATCTATTTTTTGCGGACGATATTTTCTATAAAAAACCATAGACTCCTTTTTACTGTTCACTCCCTTACAGAATATTGTCATTGCGAGCCGAGCTTAGCTCGGTGAAGCAATCTAACATAACATAAAAAAAGAACTGAAAACAATATCGTCATTCTGGCTTGTCCAGAATCAGATTCTGGAGTCCTCACTTGGTTCGTCCCCAGAATGACAGATCAGTTATTTGTTTTACATTTTTAGTTATGTGAGCTCGCCATTCCGCCAGTTGGCGGATCGCGATGACACAAAAATTATTGATGGTGGATCCCCAGCAGATGCAACATGCCATGCTGCACAAGCTCATCAACCCGTTCATCAACTAGCATTTCCTGCTCCGCTGCCTCACGGATGAGCTCGGGATAGGAAATGACAATATCACCTAGTCGTGTAATATCCGACGGCAGATGTGTCTGCTCTCCTTCCTGCAAAGGAAACTCAAGAATATTTGTCGTTTTATCTTTGTCTCTGTACTTTTTATTAAGCGCGCGCATTTTGCGATCTCCCACAAAAGCGATAGAAACTTCTACCGGCGTAAACACTTGCTGATCTTCGAGAACATATGCGACAGCAGATTTAATCTTTTTTCTGTTCACTTTATATCTGCTTTCGACGTAGATTAATATTTTTGGCTTCACCATCTAAGTAATTATTAGAACAATTTGACACGTGCAGCTTCTTCTTGCTTCAATTTCTTTCGCAATTTTTTGGCAAGACTCGGCTTCAGATAAAACTTACGCCTTTTTGCTTCTTGGACAATGCCAGCATCCATTACTTTCTTACTGAAATTTCGGATGACCTGATCATCTGATTGTCCTGGTAATTTTTTAACATATACCATAAAAAAACACCTCCATTCAAATATGAGATGCTCCTATTTTACTCCAAATTGGCTCAGAAGTAAATCTCTACTATAGGAAATATTAGGAGCTAGAAGCTAGGGGCTAGAACAATCGTCATTGCGAGGATACTGCTTTGCAGGAGACGAAGCAATGACATGAGGTATTATGCCTTGCGGATTTTCTCTGCGATGACATCGCGATCCTCTTTTTGAGGATTTTTAACAACTCCTTGGATCGCGTGACCTCCGTCATCAGTCCATCGAGGAATCAAATGAATATGCATATGGGGCACACCTGTGGGCTCAAGATGATTAATACCGATAGTGATATGCTCACATTGCAATCCATCCTGAACTTTCTTTGCCATCTTCTTCACAACAGGCATGATGATTCCCAAGTCTTCATCAGAATAATCAAGCATACTTCGTCCGTGTTTTTTCAGGATTACCATAAGTTGACCGGGAGCGGAAGGATGTAATTCCATAAACGATACGGTATTATCATCTTCATGCACGACGGTGGATGGAATTTCTTTATTTACAATTTTACAAAAAATACAATCACCCATATGCTATAAGTCATCCTGAACTCGATTCAGGATATCTCGTCTCTACGTTATTATAAATTTACCTTTTTAGATGCTGAAACGAGCCTGCCGGTCGGCAAGGCAGGGGCATCATGACATTATGTCCATTGCCTTTATATCTTCCTCACCACTTCTATCAACTCTTTCAGACTTAATTTCGTCGGTCTCATTGTAGGATTTTTAGCACTTCCATTCAAGAGCATTTTTTTTGAGATATGGAGAAACCATGTCGCATCAGGATCAATTTTTTTAAACTCCTCATATGCTTTTGTGAGATCCGCTCCTACTTTGCCTTCATGCGCAGGTAGTGTTTTGATGCGTACATATCCCTTCCTCGGATCTTTACGGATGACAACAACATATCCCATCTTTTGGGCAAGCTTCAGGACAGTATCATTGAGCGTTTCGAAACCCATTCCTTTCCCATACCGTGTCGGAAATGGGACACCTTTCTCCCTTATTTCCTTTTCTGCCCAGATTCTGTTTTCAAAGGCAGCAGTCAACGCATTAAGATAGTCAAAACCGAATTCCAAATACAATGTATCCTGATTGGGCTTCACTAACTTAAGCCCGTCCAGCACTCCCAGATGACCGAATTCATATCTATCCGCATCAGCCTCCGGCCAATACACTTCTTTGAAATGATCCGTATCGACCACCACTTTGACAATCCGGGAAATTGCTTCTTTATGTTCATCAGTAAAGTGCTGTCCTGCTTTCCTCAGCTCATCCTGCACATATTCCCACACGAGTGATGCTGCAGAAACATTTGTGTCATAAATCTGATGGTGGTCCAGCGGCAGCAGTCCTGTATCCACATGGATCACTTCATCATGCCCGACCTGTTCAATCGGATTTTCTCCTTTATGCTTCGTCTCTTCTTTTTTTGGAGCACCATTCATACGATTTCCGGCTGGGACAAAACGGACTTCTGCCTCATTCCATCCTGCAAGAAATTTCTTTAATAGCCAGACAGAAGTAATTGCATCCCAATCGGGTGAAGTATGCGTGACAATGATTTTCATCCCACTAAGTATACCTTTTCCGCCTCAAAATAGCAAAAACCAAACCATTGACAAATAAATATTATGAGATATAATGTCAAAATATGAAAAAGGAAAGAACACCAAGAAATTACCATCTACCCTTAGCTGGACTTTCGGCTTCAACCGCTTTGGTATCTTTAGATACCATGCATACAAATGCGGATAAATCTCCAATAATCAGTGGGATTAGTTTGGCTTGCACAATGGCTAGTGGATATTTGGCAGGAATTCAAGTAAAACATGATCTGGATTTCAGAGATGCCCGTCGGGCAAAAAATGCGAATAAAGAAAATGTCGTATACAAAGCCCCTCAACAGGAACAATAATAACTTATTTACTCCCCTCCCTTGACAAAAGTTGCTAAATCCGTGATCATTAAATAAGCACTATATTTATGGATCCGAAATCTTTTTCCAATCTCGACCCACAGCAGCCAGATACATATAACAATGGTATGGGAACACCCGACGCAGGTGTCATTCCGCAGCAAAACACATTTTCTACGGACACCACGACGACTGTGCAAACTGATACTCTACAAACCAACATTTCACCCACACCATTACCTGACCCTTCTTTACAAAACCCCGTTATGACACAACCGGAGAATCCTTCTATGATGCCGACACCTGATTTCGCGGCACCACCCTTGCAAGCAGATGACACACCATCCTCTCCTTTCGCGACAGGTTATGCTGAACAGCCGGATCCCAATGTCATGCCGCCTTCGATGATGTCGCAAACTACCACAGAAACTATCACTGCCCAGCAACCCCCAGCAGCTCCCGCTTTTCCCGCAGCCCCGACTGATTTTTCATCAGAAAATATAGGAGCACCTGCAGATGCGTTAAGCGCTCCTATGGAGGCAGGCCCGCAGTCTTCTATTTTTTCATCCACCCCCGAGATGACACCGGACGCGGTAAATCCCGCGCCACAGACAGAATCACCTTCAGCTTTTTTTACGGACACAGCTCCCGCAAATCCGGAACAACCAGCATCTCCTGACGCGTTTGCACCGTTATCATCAGCCCCAGCTCCAGCAGATACGGCAATGGCAACTGACGCAGTCGCTGATCCGACACCAGTTACACCATATAATACGCCTGTACAGCCGGAGAATCCGCAGCAAGAAGCACCGTCACAGTTTACGCAGCCATTACCTTCTCCGTCTGAAGTTGTCAATGAAAATACACCTCATGAGACACCATTAATAAATAGAGTTATTTATATAATCGCCGGAGTAATATTTTTCGTAGTGTATACAATTTTCTGGATTAAATTATTAAACCTTCCCTTTATCTTTTAATCGGAGAATCTTTTGAGAACTTCTTGGAGACTGATAAGTTCTGTTTCTTTTTCATCTCTCCTCTTCCATTCAATATTTTCACCTGTTTTCGATGATACTACAAGCCTAACAGGAATACCTATCAGATCAGCATCCGCAAATTTTGCACCCGCGGTCACATCATCACGGTCATCATACAGCACATCTATTCCTGCTTCCGAAAGCTGCTTATATAATTCTTCCGCTTTATCATTAGCTTTTATGGACACCAAATGGGCATCAAAGGGAGCCATCGAGGTTGGCCATACAATTCCTCTCTCATCATGATGTTTTTCGACAATTGTAGCGAGTGTACGTGCTAAGCCCAATCCGTAACAACCCATATAATATGAATATTGTTTCCCATCTTCACCTGTATATGTGGCATTCTTCATACGGGAGGAATAATGCAATCCTAATTGGAAAGTATTTCCAACCTCTATTCCTTTTTTTGAGTACATTTTTTTACCATCTTCAGTCTCAAATCCTTCCTGCGCGAGTGCTATATCTGCCTCGATATCAACCGTATAGTCTCTGTCAATATTAATATTATATAGGTCTTTATGCTTCTTGTTGGCACCTCCGTAGGCATTCTTAACAGTACGAAGGGATGTATCACCTACGATAACCAATTCAACATCCTTTGCAAGACCATCCTTAATACCCACAGGTGAAATAAATCCGGGTTCTGAATGTAATTTATCCCGTATTTCTTCTTCTGTAGCGGGGCGCAGCGTATACGCTTTGATGGCATGCAAAAGTTTTATTTCGTTCACATCATAATCGCCTCTAATAACCGCAAGAATAAAACGGCCGGTATCATCAACAAACATCACATCTTTTATCTGCTGCCACATCGGCAAACCATGAAGTTTCACACCATCTTCCATTGTCTCCCCGCGCACTGCATCGACCATCTTGAGAGGAAGCTCTTTCTCATCGACATTTTTATTATCACGTTTGAACGTGGTTACCTCCTCATGCGCTGCATACGATCCATCTTCTGTGGTATAGAATTTACTCTCGCCATTGGGGCTTTCTACAATAAATTCGTGACAATACTCCCCGCCGATATAACCGTTATCAGATTCGACAATAGCCGTCTGTAGTCCGACACGTTTAAATATCGCAGAATACGTCTGCTTCATTTTTTCATATTCCGGTTTGAAATCCTTTTCATCAGCATGGAAAGAATACGCATCCTTCATCACAAATTCGCGCAAACGCAAAAGCCCGCCCCGCGCACGCATCTCATCACGGAATTTCGTAGAAAATTGATAGAGATTAAACGGCAAGTCTTTATAGCTGATTTGGAACTTTCGTACGACATCCACAAGCATTTCTTCAGCCGTTCCTCCGAGAACAAATTCAAATTTATTGCGGTCAGTAATACTCATGAGTTCAAATCCTACGGATGTCGTTCTGTTGGTCTCCTCCCAAAGAGATTTGGGATGAAGGATAGGTGTAATCATTTCCTGCGCACCCGCTTTATCCATTTCTTCTTTGATAATTGCCTTCAATTTATCATGCACGCGGATACCCAAAGGCAAGAAGAAATAGCGTCCAGCTGTACTTTCACGGATATATCCTGCCTGATAAAGCAATTTATGTGATGTCAGCACCGCGTCTTTGGGCGCTTCTTTCATTGTCTTTCCGAAAAATTTGCTATATTTCATAATTTTATATTGTCATTGCGAGAATCCTGCTTTGCAGGAGACGTGGCAATCTCAACAAGTACTTTCATCCTAGGGACGAACAACGTGATACCTCCAGAATCAGATTCTGGACAAGCCAGAATGACGTTACTGTATTGTGTCAAATTCTGGACAATTCTTCGATGTACTCAGACTCTGAGCTTGTCGAATGAGCCAGAATGACAAAAGTTCTCCTGCTTAGTATACCATCACCTATGCCGCAATTCTAGTTCCGAAACCGTTAATCCCACTGGCAAAATGCCAGATGACATCTTCTCTTCGTCCATTTGCGATAATTGCTTTGTGGCCTTCATTGGCAACTAATCGGGCGGCATCGATTTTCTCATGGATGCCGCCCGTACCATGAGTAGTGCTTCCGAAACTAATAATTTCATGCTCGCTGGGAAGCAGTGAAATAACCTTTCTCTGCGCATCCAACACGCCTTCAACTGCCGTTAAAAACGCAGTCGGGGCACCAACGCGAACAGCAATCCCTGCGGCAAGAAAATCATTATTTTTTGTTCTCTGTCCCAGATACTCTGCCGCGTCCCCATTGACGACAGGGACAATTCCCTCCTGCAGCACTTTTTTTACTTGTTTCATATTACCATCATATGTCTCTTCTCGGAATAAAATTTCAGCAGAAGGTATCCCTTTACTTCCCAACACTCTTTCCCACGCATCAGTCAAGGGTTTTTGACTCCCCAAAGCACCCGCACCGGAGCTGACGAGCACGACATTCTTTCCTGCTTCACGCACACGCCCTATCTGATCCGCGACACGTAGGGTATACGCAGCATCAATTTCACCCTTACGGATAAGCGTATCTGTGCCAATTTTTGCGATAATAATTCCTGATTCACAATTTCTTCCCACAAAAAAACCTCCTCCTTGGATTCAAGGACGAGGTAATCTCGTGGTACCACCTTGTTTCGCTACCATATTACTACGATAGCCTTACTGACTGGCTCTTACTTATGAAGTAGATTTCAGTTCCCTTATTTTACGGTTAGGCTTTCCGTACTGCTTAGCGCAGTCAGCGTGCTTTCTCAAGACTTATCCGGTAGGAAGCCGGACTAATAACGCTTTCTTATTGACATTGTAATATTCTCTTCATTATTTGTCAATACTCTCATACAGTTCCCGCTCGCAAAGCTATTCCGAGCCCCGCTCGGAATAATAAAAATATCCACATCATAGATTGACAGATGAAACAACCACTATTTCTTTTCCATTCCCGGAGTAACTTGCGGGCCGGTCGGAGCATGCCCGCCGAATTCATGACGTAAAGCGGATACCATCTTCGCGACGACTGTCTCTTGAATGCCTTTATCATATTCTGACTTTTTGCGAAACGCTATCGCCTGCTCCAAAACCGGTGCGGGAATACCCATTTCCTTTGCCGCCTCAAGCGTCCAGTCACCCTCACCATTTGAGGCGATATACCCGTCAAATTGAGAAAGAGTCGGATCTTTGATGATAGCGCTCACGGCGCAGTACACCAAGAAACTAGAGACAATACTTCCCTTTTGCCATGTATTACCGACTTTTACCAAATTCAATTTATAATCGCTCTTTCCCAAAATCGCGAATCCTTCAGCAATCGCCTGCATCATGCCATATTCTACCCCATTATGGACCATCTTGACGAAATGCCCCGCACCTCCGGGTCCGAAATACGTGTGCGTCCCATTGGGTTTTGCCAAACTATCCAACAATGGTTTTATGTATTCATATGCGCTTTCATTGCCGCCTATCATCATCGGATACCCATTCTTTGCGCCATAAATACCACCTGATACCCCGATTCCAAGAAATTTGATGCCTCTACTTTCGATTTCTTGCGCGCGTCTTTGGGTGTCTCTATAATACGCATTGCCTCCATCGATGATGATATCTCCCGGCTCCACGACACTTTCCAAAAGCTCTTTGAGAATATTTTCCGTGGGGTCACCTGCCGGCAGCATGCACCAAATAACACGAGGCTTTTGAAGACTATTTCTCAAATTTTCGATTGAGTGCGCAATTTCCAGTTTTTGATTAACGATAAGATCAGAGTTCGCGTTTCTGAATTCTTCCAATACTTCTTTGGATCTATTCCATACGACGACCTGCTGTCCGTCCTGCATCAACTTACTGGCAATATTTTTGCCCATTTTGCCCAACCCCAATATCGCTACCTTCATACTATTATTATAACCATTTCCTGCCGTCTTTGACAATCAATGCGTCCGCAATCTCAGGACCGGAAGAGCAGACAGGATAGAGAGAAAGATCATCTTTATCATTTTCCCAACCACGCAGTATACTGGACATTAATCCCCATGATGATTCCAATTCATCCGAACGATTAAACAGCATCTGATCTCCCCGCAGAATATCCAGAAGTATTCTTCCATATGCTTCAAGTCCGTGCCCACCAAACGACTGCTGATAATCAAAGCTCATATCCACTGTCGCCAAATCAGGAAGTTTCTCCTCATGACGCTGCTGCCACGGTTGCTTGGTAATAACACGTATTCCTATCCCTTCATCGGGCTGAATTTTAATCGTCAGTACATTGCCGACCTCCGGACAGCCGTATTCCTTAAAAAGCACATGGCACGTCTGTCTAAAAACAATTTTTATATCCACCAAATTTTTCTCCATTGCTTTGCCTGCTCGGAGATAAAACGGAACATTCGAAAAACGCGGCGTATCCACACACAATTTCATCGCGACATACGTGTCTGTCCGCGAATCTTTCGCGACTCCATTTTCCTCGGTATATCCTTCATATTGTGCCCGCACTACATTCTCCCTGACAGACGCTGAATCAAACAAACGTATGGATTTAATAGCCTTCGCACGTTGTTCACGAACATCTTCTTTGGTAAAACTCTTGGGCTGTTCCATCGTCACTGTCGCCATAATCTGCATAAGATGATTCTGCATAACATCCCGCAACATCCCGACACCATCAAAAAAATTACCTCTCCGCGAAACTGTCGCTGTTTCGGACCATGTAATTTGAACATGGTCAATATACTTATTATTCCAAATAGGTTCAAAAATACTATTTGCAAATCTGAACGCAAGCATATTCTGTACCGTTTCTTTCCCTAAATAATGATCTACCCGATATACTTGTCGCTCTTCAAATATCTCTCCCAAGGTTTTATCAAGCTGTCTGGCAGTATCTAAATCTTTACCGAAAGGCTTTTCAATCGCAAGTCGTGTCCATTTCTCCGATCCCTGTCCGCAGCCTTCAGATAATTTCGTGGACGCAAGATGGTGAAGGATAGCAGAATAATTATCAGGAGGTGTAGCGAGATAAAATAGACGGGTAATACACGCCCCAATCTCGTCATCAAAATCATTTAACTTTTTAATAAGTCCATTATACCCTGCTCCTTCATCAAAAAATCCCTGCTGATAATAAATATTCTTTGCAAAATTTTCCCATTCGGGGTTTCCTTTCAGATCAAGCGCTTCTCCAATCATATCCGCGTATTCTTTATCACCAAAGGGTCTGCGCGCAAATCCTACAATATACATTTTGTTGTCTTTTCCTCCGAGCAGCCCTTCTTTATACAATGAAAATAAAGCGGGAAAAAGTTTTCGTTTCGCGAGGTCTCCCGTCGCTCCAAAAATGACGATAACAAATGGATTCATAATAGGTATTTCATTTTATACGTTTTGGTCTGTAATGAAAAGTGTCTTTTGCGCTAATTCAGGGCGTTTATATACTCGTGATGGAATTTCTGTCTCTGAACCTTCAGAAAAAAGTAACTCTAAGGCATGTTTTTTATCATCTCCAAAAATAAGAACGATAATATAATCAAGAAGTGAAATTCCCAAAAAAGTCATACTCACTCGTTCGCCATACATACTCTTGGGATCATTGAATTCTGACACGAGTACATGCTTCCTATCGTCTTCAAACATCGGATTAACGAATTCCCTTCCTCTATTTGGAGCTATCCCCGATGTATGCCCATCCTGTCCGATTCCCATAATCCCGACACTTTGCTGAAATGTGGCATTGAGTGAACGCATCTGTTGGTCATATTTTTCTGCTGCCGATTCACGAGATATATCATTATCCGTTATATATGGATAAAAAGGAATATCCCGCATCTGAAAATACCGCAGAAGTCCTGTCTCCCGAAACATTTTCTCATTACTTTTCTCATGGAATTTTTTTCCATACCGCTCGTCTACCATCCCAACCGCGGCAGGATCAAGTTGTTCTTCACGAGCAAGAATGGTATATAAATTTTTGGGTGTGCTTCCCCCTGACAGATAGACAACAGTCTTTCTATCAACAATTGTATACAATAATTCTTTAGCAGCTGCTATTCCCTCTTCTACATTGTTTACCGGTAGAATAGTGATCCCTTCATTTGTATGGTTGCGGATATGACGAGTTTGCAAATAATTCGATATGGTCCTCATAACGCATTTGCTCCCGATGTATCAGACTCGCTTTCCTGCGGATTCATATTCACCTGCGGAATACTTTCTGCCTTATCCGTACCTGAGGATGAACACGCTATATTTTTTGTCTCAAAAAGTACACAAAGCTCATAATTCCCTGCTGTAGTACGCTTGTATTCGTATTGAGCACCTGTTTTGGGATCAAGAGGGATGGTAGGGATATACGTTGGCGATAAGACATCAAGCCTTGGAGGAAATTGTTTTTTTTCATTATGAAAACGTTCTATGGCTGTACGTAATTTAACAAAATCGGCTTCTCTTTTATTATCGCGATCATTTGCTTTAACATTCATAGGATCAAAAACAAGAAATAATACATACGAAAAAATTCCGACCAGAGCTATTGTGGCAAACAATATGATTATCGTAAACGTAGGAGAAGCATTTGCGGTTTTTGCTTCCAGGACTTCAAATTTTTTAAATAATCCAGAAATTATGGGTAATTGTTTGAGCGCTTCATGCTGTATATACGATACTGCCTGATCGATATCTCCGATATCCCATCCTTCATTTTGCAGCTCAGCGGTTATATCTTCGCGCCTTTCCCCTTTGCTGAATTTTTCTTTTATTAATGCAACAAGCTCCTGATTTGCCATAAAAAATGTCCCTAATTTAGTGAAACAGATACCCAAAACAAAGTCAACAAGAGGCTATTTGATAAATTGCTGTGATACGTCTTTAATGGTTACCAAAAGCAATAAGAGAAGCAAAATAGCCATTCCAGCAGCATGGAAATATCCTTCTATCCTCGGATCTACTTTCTTCCCTGTCAGCCCTTCCAGCACGATGAAAAGCAACCGTCCTCCGTCCAAGCCGGGAATGGGTAAAATATTAAAGAACGCAAGAGAAATAGAAAGCAGTCCCGCCAAATTAAGCAGTTGCATGATTCGATCACGCATATCAGGAAGATCTACAATTGATCCCACGACAGAATAAATACCGACAGGTCCGGAAACACCTTGGCTAATCGGTGCGGCGTTCTTTTCTTTGATAGATACACTAATTAATTGCCCTAAAACATCAAAGTTATATAGCATCAAATTTGTCGGATGAACGATACCTGAAAATGCCTTTTGAGCCGGTGTCTCATACGCCAATGTCACGGTATTTACGGGGAAAAATGCTACACCCAATGCTCCTTGTCCCGCGGGAGGATTAACTCGGGGAATAACAGTAACAGTACTCGTTTTCCCTGTTTTATCTTCTTTCCATGTAATCGTTAACGGCTTGCCAACATTCTGTTTGATGGTACGAGAGAATGTATCCATATCATGCATTCTTACGCCGTTTATATCAATAATCTGAGAAAAGGGCTTAAGTCCGGCATTTGCGGCAGGAGAATTAGGAGAAACTTCACTCACCACTACCTGCGTCTGCACAGTTTGATTGGCACCAAAGAATTTATGATCTCCCAATAAAGGCAATTCCGTTTTGAATCCGGACATGCCGAGGAATGCGTAGTAAAGAATAATCGCCAACAATGTGTTCATCACAACACCTGCTCCAACGACAACAGAACGCTGCCAAACAGGTCGGGAAAAGAATGCGCGCTTGAGGTCTCCGCCTTTTTTATTCGCGGCTTCATTTTTTGATGCGATCTTTCCACTTCCGGCTTCGTCTTCTCCATACAGTTTTACAAATCCTCCTATCAAAAGCGGATAAAAAGAATACACTGTTTCGCCTTTTTTCTTTTGCCATAGTGGAGGTGTCAAAGGAAAACCGAAACCGAATTCCTCAACTTTTATACCGAATTTTTTCGCAGTAAAGTAATGACCTGCTTCATGGATAAGAACGAGAACGGAAAGAATCAGTAAAAAAACAAGAGCTGTAAGTATCATAAAATGATTATAACATTAATTTCACGGAGTAAATAGAGGAAATAATAATTATATTTGCATCAATTCTGCTTCTTTCTGTTTTCCCCATTCATCAATCGTTTCCATCGTCTCATCAACATGTTTTTGCACTTCTTTCTCAAGCCGTTTGATGTCGTCTTCCCGTCCTTCATAATCCTTTTTCATATCCTCAATCATTTCATGACGGACCTGACGTACCATAATACGTCCGTTCTCAAGCTTATGCTTCATTGCTTTGGAAAGTTCTAATCGTCGCTCTTGTGAAAGTGGGGGCAAAGAAATACGCAGCAGTGTCCCATCAATGACCGGATTAAGACCGATATTTGCGCTCTCAATACCTTTCTGAATATCATGAATTGTTGACTGATCAAAAGGGGTAACAACAAGTGTCTGCAAATCAGTCGCGCCGATCGTCGCGAGCTCCATGACTTTCAATCTTGTCGAACCGCCATACACACTAACGGAAATACTTTCAACGAGAGAAGGAGTTGCTCTGCCTGTACGGATAGTAGCGAGATCATCTTGTAGTACGTCTAGGACTTTTTGCAATTTTTGTTTTGTTTTCTGTGAAACCGGATCCATAGCTGCTATATTTTTAATGGAAACACTTATATCTCAAACCTGACAAATCTTTTAATAGTAATATTTTCGCCCAACTTACCGATAACATCTTTTACAAGCTGTTCAATGGTAACACTACTGTCACGAATGTAGTCCTGTTTGAGAAGCGCATCGACGTCTTCGGGATTCATCGCAGCTACCTGCATCGCGATTTCCTTTGCTAATTTTTTATACTCTTCGGTCTTTGCGACAAAATCTGTCTCACACAGTAATTCGACAAGTACGCCGACTTTACCCGCTCCATGAATATATGCTTCAATAAGCCCTTCAGAAGTATCTCTATCAGCCTTTTTGGCAGCAATTTCACCCGCCCGTTTTTTTAACCATGCAAGCGCTTTTTTCTCATCACCTTTTGCTTCATCAAGCGCACGTCTGCAATCCGCAACAGAGGCGGAAGTTTCATCACGTAATTTCTTAATTGTTTTTAAATCAATTTGTGCCATATATGTTGTATACAATACCCTATTTTCACATAGGAATCAAGGCTTTATTTCTTTGATTCTTTTTTGGGAGCTGCTTCTTTCTTTTCTTTACTTTCTTTTTTCGCGGGAGCCTCTTTTTTATCTTCTGTCTTTGCTGATTCTTTCCCTGTCTCTTTTGGTTCTTCTTTCTTTACGACACCTTTCTTTCCTTCAGCCCATGCATCAAAAATATGAGAGATAATGAGTTTCAGGCTGCCTACAGCATCATCATTTGCAGGAATGGGATAACTGATAATAGTAGGATCCGCGTTTGTATCCGTAATACCGACAGTTGGGATTTTGGCTTTCAATGCCTCACCTGCCGCGACATGTTCCTGATGAGTGTCAATGATAAAAAGGACATCAGGGAGTTTCTGCATTGTTGCGATACCACCATAAAAGCCTTCAAGCTTAACTTTACTTTTCTCCCAACCGCTTAATTCTTTCTTTGTATATTTCGCACGTTCTTTTTTGTCCTGCAATTTTTCGGAGAGGTCTTTCAATTTTTTGTAATTTTTCGCGACTTCGGAAAAATTGGTAAGTGTCCCGCCAATCCACCTCTTTGTCACAAAATACATGCCCTCAACCCCAGCATCTTCCAAACGCTTTTTCTCTTCCCGCAGCACTGCTTCCGCCTGTCTCTTTGTACCCAATACAAGCATCGTACCATCACTTTTTGCGACATTTTTGATATACTCTGCAGCCTCATCGAGACCTTCTTTTGTCTTTTCAAGATCAATTATATGAATTTTATCGCGGGCTTCGAAGATATATTCTTTTGCTTTGGAGTTCTGACGTGATACCTGATGTCCGAAGTGACACCCTGCTTCTAATAATTCTTCAAGAGTAATATTTTTCATAATTATCCTTTCACTTCCATTCGGCTAGAATCAACTTCAGGATAACAAAACCGAATGTGTTTGATTGATGTATTATACAAAAATCTTGCTAAACACGCAACCGCTAAATGCGTGTATTGACATCAAATTACTTTTGATAGTAAGCTGAATATACTACTTATGAAACAAATGAAGAGTAAAAAACATAAAGTAACCCCCCATAAAAAATTGCATAGATCATTTTTTGGCACAAAAAAATCCAAAGGCATGATAAATGCAGGAACAATCTATGGAATCTTGCTCATTTCCATTCTAATCGGAGGAGCCACAATGATGTTGGGAAATCCGGCTCCCAGAGTTGCTTCACCTGACAATAATCAGCCTGTCATTATCCAAGGTGGAGATAGGCCTCCTGCTCATGATAATTTACAATTAGAAGATTTTCCTGGTATTACCGTTACACCTTCACCCACACCGACGCCGACACCGACGCCTACACCCACAACACCTCCGCCGGCCACTGGTGGCGGTGATGGCGGCGGATACACATGCTTTGTCAAAGGGACAAAAATTCTGATGGCAGACAAAACCGAAAAAAATATAGAAGATGTACGAGCAGGCGATAAAGTTATGGGATGGGATGGAAAGAAACAAGTTGCTGAAGTCGTACTGGAAATGGAATCGCCAATCCGAGATCACTATTATACAGTGTCATTAGAAGATGGGACAAAAGTACAGTTGACTAATGAACACCCACTTTATACTCAGGATGGCTGGAAAGCAATAGCTCCGGAAAAAACACTGAAAGAAAACGCAAATCTGCATGTCGGAAAACTTGACGCAGGAGACAAAGTGCTCAAAAAAGATGGCAAATACGTAAGGATTATGTCCATTATGCTAACCCGAGGAAATGTGCAAACATACAATCTGCGAAAAGTAAGCGGCTTTTTCAACTTCTATGCGAACGGCGTTTTAGCTCATAATAAAGGCGGAAGCGGTGGAGGGTATACTGGCGGAAGCGCAATCTAAACAATATGGCAAAAGTACAACAGCAAGGAAGTCGTCCCCCATTGCCATATAGAAGCGGGCATACAAGCGCAGCTTCTATTGTAGCAATTATGGGACTTGTTATAGCTGGTGCCTTTGTGACATCAGGATCTGTCGTGCCGGTTGATCCAAATGGCCCCGGAGGTCCGCCAACGCTTGAACCGTATTACAATCCTGATGATTATCCCAAACAGAAAATTGTCCCCCCCACGGGAGGCTTCGGATATAAGGATAATAATCTCCAACTAAAAACGTTTAACGTCAACTCCTGCGCGGAAAACTCCGCTATGATCTTTCTTGTAGATACCTCCGGTTCAATGAAATTTGAAGGGAAAATGGAAAATATCAAAAGAGCGCTGCGTTATTTTACCAACAATATGGGTGGTAAATCCGTTATCGGATTATATACATTTAGCAAGGATGTCAACGAAGAGGTTCCAATTAATCTATATAAAGATGTAAAAAAAGACGTCGATAATGCAATTAACGGCTTACAACCTGACGGATGGACGAGGACGAAAGACGGTATGAACTTAGTATATGAACGGGTAAAGGAAATGATTGATGACGAAGTATATCCTGAGTACGTATATAATGTAATTCTTATGACTGATGGCGTGCCTGAAATTCCGCCTGGCGAACAAACCCCTGATTCCTGTTATGTTAAGACTCCCGATCCCAACACTGCGCCGGCAGACAGATGTTTTGCCAGAGAGCAGGATCCTCGTGTTCCAGTAAATATCCCCAATGATATTAAAGCTATGGGAGTAAATATTTTTTCCATCAATGTATATAGTCCCAATTACGCGAGTGATATGGTATTGTATCCCTACCTTGAAAGACTCTTGCAAGAAATCGCGTCTCCGGCATTGGAGAATCATTATTACAAAACAGTCAATGCATCCAATCTGCAGGCTATTTTGGATAACATTTCCAATGCGATCTGCTTTGACAGCTTCACAGGCAAAATAAAACCACTCTAATTAATTCTGTCATTGCGATCCGCCAGCTTGCAGAGTGGCAATCTCATATTACATTATAAAAAGTTTTCCGTTTTGAGTTTTTAGTTTTACGGTAGTGGATATTTTTTGCAGAATTCTTTGACCTCTTTCGCGATGACTTTCAATTTCTTATTTTTCTTCATCGCTGCCCTATACGTCTTCATAAGCTCCATACGTGTCTCTTTATCATCTTTTGGCAGCTCCATTCCCTCGACTTCTTTAATTACGCGAGCATACCAACCCGCGATCTTCCTCATCTCTTTTTCCTTCATTCCCCGACTGGTAACCGCAGGTGTCCCGAGTCTTATCCCCGACGCGTATAATGGCGGCATTTCATCCCCCGGTACACCATTGTAATTTAACACTATCCCCGCATGCTCCAGGGCAATTGCAGCGACACGTCCATTAACTTTTTTCCCTCGCAGATCAATTAAGATAAGATGATTATCCGTACCCCCGCTCACCAAATCAAAGCCATTTTCAATAAGTGTTTCAGCGAGTATATTCGCGTTCGCGACAATCTGTGCGCCATACTTCTTAAATGCAGGTGTTCCCGCTTCATGCAATGCAACAGCAATTGCCGCAGTCTGATTATTATGAGGTCCTCCTTGTAATCCCGGAATTATCGCGGTTTCAATCTTCTTGGGTAAATCAGGATTCTTGGCAAGCCCTTTTTCAGTCACCATAATCATCGCCCCTCTCGGACCACGCAGTGTTTTATGTGTTGTTGTCGTCACAATATGCGCATATGGTACAGGAGAAGGATGTTCACCTGCGACGATTAAGCCGGTGATATGCGAGATATCTGCCATCAGATAGCATCCTGCTTTGTCTGCGATCTGCCCGAATCGTTTGAAATCAATTTTTCTCGGATATGCCGTAAAACCGCAAATAAGCAGTTGCGGTTTTTCTTTGAGTACCTGTTTTTCGATCGCGTCATAGTCCAATCGTGCGTCGCTGCCTAATTGGTAATGCACCGCATTAAATACTCTTCCGGATAACCCCAGCTTATGACCGTGAGTAATATGTCCCCCATTTGCAAGAGAAAGTCCCATCAACTTTTCTCCATTTTGTAAAAGTGCAAAGTAAACTGCCGAGTTGGCAGGAGAGCCAGAAAGCGGCTGAACATTAACATACGGAACACCAAATAACTTTTTAGCCCGCTCCTGCGCTGTCACTTCTACAGCATCAGCGACATCATTCCCTTGATAATACCTCTTGCCCGGAAAACCTTCTGAGTATTTATTGGTCAGAACCGACCCCAAAGCCTGTATAACTGCCTGGGAAGCATAATTTTCCGAGGCGATCATTTCAAGAACATTTTTCTGGCGTTTTTCTTCTTGTTTTATGAGGCTGTATATTTGAGGATCCGTCTTTTTGAGTTGATTCATGGGTCTACTATACAACCCAAACACCACATTTGCAACAGGTACTTTTCCACTGTCATTGCCACTCCGCCAGCTGGCGGAGTGGCAATCTATAATTTCTCTAATGTCAGAAACGTATACTTAACACCATCTTCTTCTTTTTCTTCTTTTTCTAATATATTAGTAAACTTCGGATACGCCGGGAAAAACGTATCGGCATCATATACTTTTTGTACAACGGTCAGATATAAACGATCGACCAGATCATTTTCTATAGCTGATTTGTAAATCTGCCCACCCCCGAAAATAAAAATCTCCTCGCTACCCGGATAACCGGCTGCTTTCGCAATCCCTTCATCCACACTTCCTACAATCTCGTGCGGCTGATAATGTATCTGTGCTAGCGCTTTTTTATCCCGTGTCACGACGATATGTGTCCTATTGGGGAGAAGTCTTCCCAATGATGCAAACGTTTTTCTCCCCATCACAAGCGGATGCCCGGCTGTAAGGGTACGTACACGTTTGGAATCTTCTTTGAGTCGGATGGTTAAATCATTGTCTTTTCCGATTCCCCGTTTTGCATCCATAGCGACTATGATACTAATTCTTTTTTTCATATTTTTGTATAAACTCCTCCATCTTTTGTATCATTTCATCATAATCTTTGTAAACAGCAATCCTAGACGCGACATTCTTCAACGAACCTGAAGGAGAATATGTATCATGGTATAAACATAAAATAGGTATATTAGCACTGTGACACCAACCTAATTCAATGCCTTTACCTGTCGACGGGTATGAGCACTCAGCGATAAGCAGATCATGTGCAATAATAGCCTCTCTGGGCATCGGTGGCTGGAAGCCCTGTTCCTGTGGAAGCGTTATTTCATATTTTTTATTCAAATGTGAACTGCGGATTACTTTATATGCGTCCTTTTTGAAACTGTGATCGGTTGCATGCGCGAAGAATATTTTCATAGAAGCTTACGAAGCATTTTCTTTCTTTTCCTCAATATACAAACCGCCCGCTACTGTCAATTCAGCTTTAATTGGTGGATACGGATCATAATCTTCCAGAACAACTTTATCAGGCGTAAAATCAGATAATTTTTCCATTTTCCCGACGAGCTTTACCTTCGGGAATGCTCTTGGTTTTCTTTTCAATTGCTCTTTAAATTGGTCGACATGATTCCCGTAAATATGTACATCTCCATAATCATGGATAAACGCTCCAGGTTTCAACTTGAGTATTTTTGAAAGTACTAAGGTAAGTAGGGCATAACTCGCGATATTAAATGGAACTCCGAGGAACAAATCACAACTGCGCTGATATAAAATCATAGACAGTTTTCCATCCCGATTACTCAATTGATACATATTGTGACAAATCGGAAATCGTGAAGCATCTTCTCTACGCGCCATTGTATATAAGTACTCAGGATTCCATGAATTGATAATGACATTATGTGCGTTCGGATCAGCATTAAGCTCATCAACAGCCCACTGCAACTGATCAATCGTTCGTCCTTTGATACGCGTCGGCCATTTACGCCACATTTCTCCATAAATTCTGGGTAATTCTCCCCATTTGGCGGCAAACTTTTCGTTTTCTTTTATTTTTTCGATAAACTGTTCCTTAGTTATTTTCTTTTTAGGATTTTTCTCCTTATAAATCTTATACGGATAATCATCCCATATGTGGACATTGTGGTCGACCAGATATTTTATGTTTGTTTGCCCCGAGAAGAACCAATACAGTTCTTCTACAACGCCTTTCCAATATACTTTTTTTGTCGTGAGGAGAGGAAAGCCGTCAGATAAATCGTAAACACTTTGTTTACCGAATAAGCTGTATGTCACCACACCCGTTCCGCGATCGACCTGCTTAATCCCGTCTTTGAGAATTTCCTTCGCTAAATTAAGATACTGATATTCCGGATGTTTCACAAGTGATTTCATTATGGTTATTTATATACTATCTATACAAAAATAATCAAGATGCAAAGTTATTTACATTCTCTTTAAGACGTCGCAAAATGAGCTCATAATTAGGTTTGTAGAGCGCTAAATCTAATGTTTGATATACAGCCTCAATACAAGTGTTTTCTCCAATGTAAGAGATTCTGCCATCGGCAAAGGCACCATAGCGCAATCAGTTTCGCAGTTGACTTATAGCACCACACCTCTACCGCTCTAAAGTTCATCGTCAAGTAAACCGCTCTTTCTAGCAAGAACACGCAGTTCATATTCAACCCGTTTTCTCTCTTCGTACTCCTCTTTTAGGCGTAGCTGCTCAGGGCTGAGTCTGTAACCGCTCCTTTCAAGGAAATCCGCTCGTTCGTAAAATTCATCGGGATTGAGAAATTGTATTTTATTAGCTATAGCATATAGTAATGTTCGCTTCTCCTCATCCGTAAGTCCGGAACCGCATACTATACCTTCAACAGGTACGCCATCTCCCGCCGAATTCGCGACACTTTGCAGTATTCCTATGAGCGCGTCAACATTCAGTCCAGATACGCTTGACTCTATCCCAATGCCTTCCTGCTCGAATAGCCCTCTCCTATCCGTATATGTACGCAAAATTGATTCACAGTTAGCGGCACTAGGGTCTTGATTTAACGCCTTGTATGCCGAATTGAGTACATCACGCATGTCATAGCCCGCGTCAATAAATTTTCCCGCAAACTGAGCAGCTGCATCTGGACTAACGTTTTCTGGCGTAATATCTAGCTGACTCTCGCGGCTCTGGTTGCCTAATAATGTATCTTCAGTAAATGAAACGTCTTCATGCAACATCGGAGCATAGACTGTTATGGGCTCGTTAGACAATGTGAAATTAGAAGTTTCTACAAACCTGTTCCCGTATGGGCGAGGGTTACCGTCTTCATCCCGAAGTATAGTTGAATGTACCCTGGGGTATATTTCATTGGCATGCGGCACCTTCATAAGTTCACGTTCAATACTCTTAGGGTCCTCTGAGTATATACGAATCTCATTCAAAGGATAGGCATATTTTCCAGCAGTTTCTGCATCACCGCTTGCCGCAAATCCTAAATTGTCGTATCCGCCCTTTTCCAAATTGATTGGCCGCACACCCTGCTGAATTTGTTCATGCATATTAGCTAAGGCTAGTCGGAACGCCAACGGTGTCGACTCCTCGCCGGTTGGGTTATTAATAGTGAAACGACCTAGACCCTCCTGTGTAGAATATTGTTTTCCCTCATCCCAAAAACTATTGCCGTTATATGAGCTCTCAAGATGAAGTCGTGGAGAGTATTTAAAAATCGTGTCGATCGGAATACCAAACATTACATCACCGTATTCTTCACCGCTTGAACCAGGTGGAGTTACGTGTAGAAATGCCCCATGTAACTGCGTTCTTCGCTGCGTTCCATGTAGTACAGTTGCCCTCGTCGCAAGCTGATTTTGGCGAAGTATCTTAGGCAGGGTTTCGCTACGCGACCGGTGTATCAGCTCTACACCAGTAGGAAATGTCAGAGAAGCTAGGCGATTTACTCTCATAGCAAGACCTGGCCGCGACGACTGCTCAACATCATAGTTTGTAAACCGTTTTCTCAGCTCCATCAGTAGCGCGTCGAGCTTATCATATCGCGCTAAATCATCTGGCCCAATATATAAATCTGCAACCTCACCCCTCGGACCCAGCGCTCCTTCTATCTTCTCTCCATAACTCCGTGCATGCACCCCGAGCCGTACAAGCACCTCCTTCAACTCATAGTACTGTTGTTCAAGTGTGCTCTTGTCAAGACCGTCATCTGTTAGCCGCTCCTCAAGCAACCGCATACCTCCAATCATGCCGGCTCGGCGTCTTTTTAGCTCTTCCCCTACCGCAGCCGCATCGTTTTCATTTAGGCTGATATCCATAATAGGCCTTCGAGGCTCCGTCTCTCCCTCGAGCAGAATTTCCGTACCACGCCTTGAGCTCATGGGAATTTCCATACGGTCTAGGGTGTCTTTCTCTAGTTCTTTTATGTGTTCGGCTGTTTGTTCACCAAACTTCCGCTCAAAAAAACTCTTCCCGGCATCATGAAAATTCAGAGTCTCCTCAGATCGCTTTATTTGCTCATTTGTCCGAGTCAAAACCGCTACAGATAAGGCGGGATACTCACTTTTAACTTCAGCTTTATGTTTGGGAGCATCACCAGAATCATGCATATCAAACGGTTGTATATCGCTTTCTCGTATAGAAGTTTCTTCGACCATATGTTCTTTGTATCCTATCTGTATAAGGATAATCAAGCTCTAAAGTTACTTATCTTTTCTTTAAGACGTCGCAAAATTATTTCATAATTGGGCTTGTAAAGTGCTAGATCTAGTGTCTGGGAATACATTTTAATTTTGTATACTATTGGCATACTTCTTTCAGTAATAAAAAACGGATGAGGATAATCTTTATGATTAGCTGTTAAAACATATCCATTCTCCAATATTGCTGTTGCTGAAATTATTTTGTCTCCCATATCAATACCATCCATTTTCTCATCATGATAAAATCCACCTAATTGCGCAGCGAGCCATAATATATTGGAAGAAACATTTTTTCTTTCATATACTTTTAGTAAAGAAAAAGCTTTATTATGAGCAGATCCTCCTAAACCGTGCAAATTCTCAAAGAGTGTGATATCTGAAAGTGCAAGAATAAAACCTTCTTCGATCAGTAAATCCAAACTGGATTGTACTGCATTTGCTTTACTTGGATGTTTATCCCCGCTTCATAGAATTATCATAGCACGTGTCGGTGTGAAATGTGTAGGAGTTATAATGCCAGCTATACCTGTTTCTCTCTCTTTGTTGCGGAGACTCTTCCCCCCTGCCATTGACCGCGATATTTGCTTCCTTCACCTTTTATTTCATGGAAAATCACATGCGCAAATCTCGCGCCCATTTCAATTTCCACCGTAATCGGTCCTTCATTTTTGAGGCCAAAAGTCAACTCTCCTGAATAGCCGGGTTGAATCGGGCCAGTACGAAGATATAATCCCGAACGGAATGTCGTAGTTCTTGGAAGAATAACAG
>CAZLSZ010000005.1:32102-49653 GCA_964562445.1 uncultured Gammaproteobacteria bacterium | reverse complement strand
ACTTCATCATATACTTTTTTTGATATATCTTTTATGACAGTCTTTAAATCATCTACATTGTTTCCCTTAGTCATAATACATAGTAAATACGGGTTATTTGGATAATAAACGATACCACAATCATGCAATTGCTGATCATTTCCATCCTTACGTTCTCCAAACTTATGTGCAACTCGTATATTAGAAGGTACGCCTGCTACCAAGCCATCATTAAATTCAGTATATAAAAGTAGATCAAGCGCTTTGTTTGACATTTCTAAATTTAAATATGAAACATTATACAAAGATCGAAAAATAGAAGCATAATTCAACGTTGTAATAAACTGCTTTGTAATGTCACTTTTCGGATCGATAATTCCTAAATCATCCAAAGTAGAAATATAATTATCTTGCGGGAAATTTTGCTGTAAATACAATATTAAGACAGATGCAGCTACATTATCTGATTCTGTAATCATTATTTTGATTAGCTCGTCAACAGTATAGATATCTCCTGGTTTAATTGATACACCAGATTCAATTCCTTGATTCAACACATTTATATCTTCAGGAACTTGTACTCTCGTTTGTAATATATCAGGATTTTTTTCTGCTTTTTTGTAATATGAGATCATAACTGGTAACTTGAGAAGACTTGCAGGAGTAAATTTTTCCTGACTATTTATACTCATAATGGGACCATTTTGGAGATCTCTGAAATAAACAGCTGCATTAGAAAAAACATTTTCAATCTTTTTTTGCTCAATATATCTATTTAATTCATCCCTAAGTACTACGTATTCCTTCTTTTTAACCTGCAAATCTGGCTCACAACGCAGAGGATTAATATTCTTATATGGACACTTGCTTTCTTTTGAGATGGGCTCATTGTCATGCGCTTGTTTCGTAGCATTATCATAAATAAACACCCAAAAACCTGATACAATAAGTACAATAAATATAAAGATGGCAAATAGTATCTTACGCATATAAGGAGATGTATTACTACTTATTATACATAATACGGAGGTAGTAAGTACTTTCAAATAACCAGTTACTAAAATCAGGTAATTTATGTGTTTTCTTTTTCATATAACTGTCTCTTTCTTTTTTTGACACATCCCTTGCAGTAACTATATACTACCTCATAAATTCTTTTGGTCTAACAATAAGAGACAGTATTCTTTTACCACTCCTTGCTATAAACAAAACTCGTCTTTCATAACTTTTTTGGTGAGTTTTTATTTGAGCAACAGCCTCCTCAACCTCTACAATAGTTACGTTATGCTTCGTAATATGCTCTTTGTTCCAATCATCCTAGATCAATTGTTCAACCGTAATTTTAGTCATATATAATGAATAACAATGTAATACATTTGTCAAATCACGTAATATAATTATTATATACTAAAATAGCATTATATAAGTCACAATATTTGTCATTCCGAACTTGTTTCGGAATCTTAAATAACTAATAAGCAAAACAATCCGTCAGTCTGGGAGTGAGCAAAGCGAGGACCTGCTGGCAGGCAGGCGAAGCAATCTCAAATAACACAATTTACATCTACTTAGCATTTCTATAATCCACTTCATGATATACTTTCTGCGATATATCACGTAGTGTTGTTTCTAACTCTCCAATACTATTGCCTCTGGTCATAATACAAAGTACATAAGGATTATTAGGGTAATAAACGATCCCACAATCATGTAATTGCTGCTCATCATTATTTTTTCTCTCTCCAAATTTATGCGCGACAGGTATAGTTTCAGGGATACCGGCGACAATTCCGTCTTTAAACGAAGATTTTTTTAATACACCAAGCGCTTTATCTGACATTGCTACAGATAAATACGCTGAATTATAAAGATTTCGAAAAATAGATGCATACGCTTGCACAGTGATGTATTGGTCATTATGACTAGTTCTTGGATCAATAATCCCTAAATCATTTAATGTACCGACAAAATCTTCTTCCGTGTACCTGGTATTCAAATATGCCAGTAATGTTTTCCAAGAAACATTGTCCGATTCCATAATCATTAAGCTGATAAGATCATCAATTGTATATGTTTTTCCTAGTTCCGCGTGTATACCCGTCGATATATTTTGAGTAAATACTGAATCATCTGTTACAGTTATTTTTTCTGAAAGCAGCGATGGATCATCTTCAGCTTTTTTGTAATACATTATTTGTAGTGGTAACTTCAGCAAACTTGCAGGAGAAAAATGCTCCTGTTCATTGATATTAAGTATGGGACCATTTTGGAGATCTCTGAGGTAAACAGATGCAATTGACAGATTTCCCTCATTTTTTCGCTGCTCAAGATAATCCAGCAATTCTTTTCTCAATACAGCATATTCTTTTTGCTTTACAGTCACATCAGGCTCACAACGTAGAGGGTTAAGATTTTTATATGGACATTTATTTTCATTAGCAAGGGGTTCATTCTCATGCAGCATTTTTTCAACTGTAGAATGTGAAACGTTCCAAATCAAAAAAACAGCAACTACAATTACAACAAGAATAAATAAAAATTTCTTACTCATATTACTCTAACAACCTACAGTTTATTATACATAATAATATATGGTACATGAACAAAAGAATGTTCAAGTAGAATGATATCTTCCGGTATACACGACAATTCCTTTATAAATTTAATAAGAAAATTATATAGACGTAAAAATAAACCTTACTGAGAAGTAAGGTTTATCTTCGGATATTTTGAGGAAGGTTTGCTGCCGGATTTGGCTTAACAGTTGGTGCCGGTGTAACTGATGGTGCATTCTTTGTATCCACATCTACCTGTCCTACTTCCGGATTCTGAAGTGCACTTGCAGATGCTGCTGCTGGTGCTTTCTGTCCGTCAGCTACTTTTGCCTGCAATTCTTCTGACAACTTCTTTGCTACCTTGTAATCAGGTGAGTTAGGATCTTTACTCAAGAGCTTGACGGTCTGATCAGCAACTGCTTTTGCATTCGCAAAGTCACCTTTTTCTCGAAGTGCGATCGCAAGATTGAAGTATGCATTTGCATAATCCGGCTTCAGGTTCGCTGCGTCTGAGAAGAATCTAATAGCGAGATCATAATTCTTGATTGTGTAATAGATACCGCCGACATTGATTCTCAATGCAGGATTCAATGGATCTCTCTGAATTGCTCGACCATAACTATCAAGTGAGTACACAAGTGCGTTCTGCGCGACACCAGAGATATTTCGATAGATTGATGCGAGTACTTCCCAGTTTCGTGATGAGCGTGGACTCAAAGCGACACTTGCTCTACTTTCATTGATTGCCTGTCCGAGAAGGGTTTGGATGGTTTTTCGATCCTGATCTGTCAATGAACCCTTTGGATTTTCTTTTGTTGGACCTTTCTGTGCCGCAAGCGCATTGGCAAGAGCAAAGTTAGTCTGCGCCATATCAACTCTATACAGGTCGACATATGGATTCAACTGTTCTGCTTTCTGCAAATTCTTATAAGTTTCAGTACCATTCTTACTTGCCTGTGTCAATGCCTGTCTATGATAGTAGTCTGCCGCGACAACATTGTACAGATTGTAAAGTGCCGGTACAGCGCCCACCAAGAAGATAATGAATATGATTACAGGGAAGAGATCAAACTGTCTGTTGTCTGAAGTTGATGCTTTCAACCCCATGGATAACATCATGACTTTGGTGCGAATAGATTTCTGCGCCATCATAAGAGCGGCAAGAATGAACATCGTGACCACCAATGAAACAAGTGTAGTTGCGTGAATTGCCAGCAATATTACAGATAATATACCGCTGATTGCGAGAGATGGAAGCAACACTCCTGTATTCTCTTGCGCAGTTTCCTGCATGCCATCATGCGCATGTACTTCTCTGTTGACAGCTAAGTTCTTTTTGCTGTTGAGGAAGATTACAAGACTTACGATAAGGAGCGCTAAGAATCCAAGGATACCCAATGTACCAAGTACCTGCAGGAATTCATTGTGAGCGCTGTCAAATGAGAAGTTCCAGAACGGGAGCGCATTGAATTCCAATGGTTTGTAACTTGTAAAGTTAAACAAATATGTTGATGGACCTGTTCCGACGAATGGAGCATCACGGAATGATGAGGCAGAAACCTTCCATGAGACACCGAATGGTAACTGAATTTCTCGTGGGAAGTTCGTTGCTAAACCATTAAGTGGCATAGATGGTACATAAAAAAGCACCAAGGTAAGAATAACAGCTATCACAGGCACCAAATATAATCCTGCGGTTTTTTTCATCTGCTGCGGCTTCGTAACAAAAGCTACTAAGGCGAAGACAATCATTAAGGCGATAAATGTACTCAAGGATCCCAACAGAGCAATAGTGACGCTAAAGAGTAATGCAATTGCTAAAGCAAACGGAACAGGAAAATATTTGTTTGGGTTCAGCAAAGACAATAATGGATATGGAAGCATCAAGAGCAGGAAAGCAATCGTGGAGAAAGATGATCCTGTCGGAGTAAAATTAACAGCCTTGGCAAAATCAAATGGAAGGTATGCGCCAAAGAATGATGCGATACTGATGAGCGCAGTAATAGCAGCACTCCCATACAGAACATACAGTAATGTACGAACCTGCGTAAGGCTTCGCAGATGTGAAACAGTAATGAAATATAATAGTATATATGTTACCCAAGAGACGGCAGAGCCATGCACTTTGGGGAAATTACCGTAAATTGAAGCATATCGAGTTTCACTGAAAAATGTCGATGCGAGTACAATCACAAGAAGTATTAATAATGGTATATCCAAAGGTGTGCGGGTTATTGCCACCTTCCCTTTCAGAATACAATTAAATATCCAAAGGCCAATCATTACTAATGTAGTGACAACGAGGAATACGAGCTTGGGCATTTCAAAAAATTCAGTTGTCTGATTAAAGAAGAGTATAGGAGTAAGCCCTGCAACAATAAGAAGAAGCAGTGAAATGGCATTATCAATATAGGCAGTTAAATGTTTTCTCATAAAATATAGCTCGCTATAGCAAAATGATCCTCAAATCACTATAGCAATTTATTTAGATTAATTAAACTATAAACTAATCCATATACACTCGTCAATAGGCAATTTATACGATTATCCCTTGACAGCACGTAAATAGCCTCTATATAATAGTTTTATGTTTAAGAATATGACATTTCAGGACTTTTTACGCACCTACCCCGATAACGATGCCTGTTTAAAAGAAATCGTACGATTACGATACCCTAAAGGTATATTTTGTAAGGTATGCAAGATATATACAATACATTACAGGATTAAAGATCGTCCCGCATATTCCTGTAAAAATTGCCGTAATCAGGTTCACCCTCTTGCCGGAACTATATTTGAGAAAACGACAATATCATTGCGCCTCTGGTTCTATGCTATGTATATAATGGTACAAACACGAGGGAATGTAACGGTAAAACAGCTCCAAAGGGAATTAGGGGTCACCTATAAATCGGCATGGAGAATGAATAAGCGAATAAAAAAGCTTATGGCCCAGAACAACGGGGATCTTCTTACAAATAAGAAAGAACACATTGCGGATGATGAGAGTAAAAATAAAGTACACAAGTGGGTCTTCTTCAAACGTTTTGAAATATCCGTCACTGAAGAAGATGCTGATAATCAATAGACTACCGTACTGATCGCTTTATTAATTCAAGAAACTCCTTCCGAGACCCCTTCCTTCCCCCACTCTGCAATAGCTCTCGAAGTTTCTTATCTTTTATCCGTATCCGTTTCTTTGCCATATATATAGTATAACAAACCAGTTGTATTCTTTTTTATTTCTTTATTATAATAATAGTATCTATGAAATATGTTGTCATTGCCCTAATAATAGTATTCATGATTGTCGCAGGAGCCTATTTCCTTCTTATTCCCAAAAACAGAACTGCCATACAGAATACGCCGGTACGAACATTTGAGGAATGTGCAGATGCCGGGTACCTAGTCGTAGAGACTATCCCACGCGAATGCCATACAAAAACCAAACAAGTTTTTGTAGAGATATATAATGGTGTCATCCTTAAGGACGTCATCGAAGTAAAGAAACCGAAACCCAATGAAGAAGTGAGCAGTCCCTTTGAATTATCAGGACAGGCAGTGGGAGACTGGTATAATACCGGCTTTCTCAATGTCAAGCTTGTCGACGAGCATGACAATGTACTCATGTCCAAACTAGTCAAAGCAACTGCCGATACAAATACAGAAGGAATGGTACCATTTGCGGCTGCAATAGAATACGATGCTTCCCGATCTGCTATCGGGCGAATCATTATTGAACGCACGAATCCAAACTTTACCAGAGGGCAACTCGGCCCCATGTTTATACCGCTTCGGCTCAAACCGACACAATAAAAAGAAGTATAGAGTATAATGTAGGAAGTATGCAGTATACAATCGCTATTTGTTGCTCAAAACGATTCAAAAAAGAAGCTCGGACATTTGCAAAACAGCTGAGGACATTGGGAGTGACAGTATATGAGCCGCCTCTCTACTCTACACCGGATTGGGAAAACTTTACCGAAGAACAAAAAATAGCGATGGCAGCGGGTTTTACCTACCGACATTTTGAAAAAATCCGTAAATCGGATGCTATCTTTGTACTCAATCAGAATAAGTATCTGGGAATAAGTACTACGTTTGAAATAGGATACGCAGCAGCATTACATAAGAGAATTTTTTTCATGGAAGATGATGATGACTACCCCAGAAAAATACTTATGGAAAATATCGCAAAAACACCGAAAGAATTATTCAATGCTCTTAAAAGCGGAAAGACGTATGATATTATCGGATAAATTTCCTATCCTTTCTCCTATCATCTTACATTCTCCAAATATCCTTTTACTAATTGAACTGCCATTGCCCCCAAATCTTTCACATTATATCCGCCTTCCTGCACAAATAGAGTAGGCATACCAAGTGAGGCGATCTCATG
Source organism: uncultured Gammaproteobacteria bacterium (assembly GCA_964562445.1). Taxonomy (GTDB): domain Bacteria; phylum Patescibacteriota; class Microgenomatia; order Levybacterales; family UBA12049; genus JACDET01. Next base: position 42,720 of record CAZLSZ010000005.1, on the reverse strand, counting down.
TCCGATTCGCGCATAAAATGGCAATGTTAACTTGAATGCCCCGATAGGATCATGCTCGTACGTATCAAATCCAGTCGATATGACAAGAAATTCAGGATTGAAACTTCGTATATTCCGCAATGCTTTATGAAGTACGGGCAGATACTGCGCATCAGTAGTACCTACGGGTAACGGATAGTTTCTTGTGTAGCCCAAGCCGTGTCCTTTCCCCCGTTCTTGCGTAAAACCGCTGTTATAAGGAAATTTCTCCTTTGGATCTGCATGCAGCGAGACATACAGCACATCAGACCGCTCATAAAACATTTCCTGTGTCCCATTACCGTGGTGCAGATCAATATCAAGTATCGCCACTTTCCCTTCATCGGAGAGATAGTTGGCGGCTATTGCGGCATTATTGAAATAGCAATAGCCGCCCATTGATTTGTACGCTGCATGATGTCCGGGTGGACGTGTCAATGCATATGCGAACTGTTCTCCACGTTTCAAAAATAATGCTCCCGTCAAAGCAACATTCACTGCTTCTCTGGCTGCGGCATACGTTTGTTGAACAAGTGGAGTATAGGTATCCATAATGAAATATGAAGGATATAAAACCTCGTTTTTCCCCAAATGCTCGGAACGTTTCTGAAGGAATTCAATATATTCTTTTTGATGTAATGACGTAATACATCTTTCTGAAAACGTATAAGGAGGTTTAATTACAATATCATTACGCTCCTGCAGCGCATGCATAATACCAGTCAGTCTCTCTGCTTTCTCTGCATATGGTTCTTTCTGTCCGTCATATATTTCGTATTGCGGATCATGCTGAGTATGTATATCAGAATATACACACAGCATCTTAGGCTGCAGATCGTTCATAAATAACCTCCTCTCTCATCTCTCTCCGTATCTCAGGAGTATAATGCGCATTTATCATATCTCTGGGAAGATATAAAAACTGGAAATCACGATATGGGCTTTCTACAGGAACTCTATCCCCTACACCGACATTTTGCTGTAATATCTGCGGAGCATACATTCGTTCCGGAATACGCATAACAGCTCTATGAGCTGAACGCTCAGCACGTGACTGGAAATTGCACTCAGCATAAATAAGAGGTAAATTCCGATTCTCATAATCATCAAGAATTTGCGCGTTTAAGACTGCAACATTTGCAGACATAATACCCTGTCCTTCATATGCGGGGTCAACTGATAATTCTGTTACTTCAATAGTATCCAATTCCTTGCCATCTGCGGCAGGGATTGTAAGTTTTTCAGCCATTGCGATACTTATTAACTCACCTTTAGTATTTCTTATCCCATTGAACCACACACCTTTCTCCTCAGTATCCGCATATTTACTATCATCAATCCGATGCCTGAGATTATCGACTTCTTCTCTGGACCATCCGAATGTTTCCTCCCACAAACTATGAACCTGATCAATGTCTGCTTCTGAAAAAGAATCGATTATTTTATATCCTTTCTCTTTTACCGCGTTTACTTTCTCAAGTGGCGATTGTGAGCATATTTTATCACCCTCTGTCTCCTCAATCATCCTGTCAACTGGCGTTAAAACTGTCCTAGCAGGTGCGTTTTTGGCAGCATGCACCAGCCATTCATCTCCCTCGGTAAACTCTCCCACCGGGAGTGCTACCTCAAGATGTTTTTGATTTCCTGTTCGGATGATTTCATCCATGACTCTTTGGCTTACCAAGCCCCGAAATGTCGTACGTGTCAATCCTTCCCGTTCTTTCGCTGCAGCAACTGCACGCGACCGATCCGCAAACGTGCTCACACGCATAGGATCATCTGAATATACGGTAGCATTCACGGCAAATCTGTCAAAAGACCGTTCTTCTGCTCCTAATTTTCCTGTACTGGTAACAATTTCTTTACTCATAGCTCGTAAAAACGAAAAAACCCCTCTGTGAGGGGTATCTTTTGCAATGTTATGTATTTTACATCATGCAAAGGAAACCCCGTAGACGGGCTTCTTTGTGCACTTTGTAATGTACATTGCAAATTTCATCGTGATATAAAGTATTATCCCAGAACAATATATGAATGTCAATTATTTTCTCGGGAGGGTATAGAGGGTATACTATCAAGACAATTCCGTTGTCATCCCGGACCTGCCTGCCGGCAGGCATGGCTTGATCAGTGATCTCTTTCGTAACTAAACACTTATATCAAATAACATCACCATCAATTATCAATTTTGATTTATAAGTTCACGCAAGATGCTGAAACGAGTTCAGCATGACATCAATTTTATTAAAGGATTATTCCTTCTTTTATGCTTTCTTATAATAAGCAGACAATGTATGATAATAGCTGCTTCGTAATGCCGCGATTGCGGCAAAAAGCATTATGATACTGGAAACCAAAAAGATAAGAGCTATTCCTCTTGCCTCTCCGGTACCGAGCAGCCACGCAAATTGCCTCTCTCCAGCACCGTTCATATAAGGGAGGATCAAAAATTGCGCAATCGGTCCGATAGCAAATGCCGTGATGGGAGATGCCGCGGATTCAAGACTTTGGGCAAAACCAAATACTCTTCCCTGCTTTTTGTGGGGAACAACACGTTGGATGACTGTCTGCTCGGCCGCTTCGATAACAGGTATCAGACACATATAGAAAAACATTCCTCCGACATAGAGCCATGCCCATTCCCGCACGGTAAACAGCATACCGATGATAGATCCGGCAATATTCATCAGAAGCAATGTACGAAGCGGATTTTTTCCCAAACCTTTTTTGCCGATAATAAGCCCACCGACGATAAAACCGGACATGGCAATACCACTCATCACTCCCCAAAGCTGTACAGAGAATAACGTAAGTCCATACGGATCCATAAGTGCCATAAAAACACCGCCTATGAGATTATTGAATACATTAAAGAAAAGAAGCGCCATCAATCCGGGGATATCACGAATAGCTGACAAACTGCCTTTAACATCTATACGTTTTTTTGCAAGCTGCGGATCATGAGCGATTTTGGATTCAGGAATAGGTATGGTAAGCAAATGGACAAAAGAAAGAAATGTCAGCACGATGGCAATAATAATCGTCCATCCCAATCCCAGATATCCGATTGCCAAACCGCTGAAAACCGACGTCACAATATACGAGATACCCGTAACTGACCCTATTAAGCCGTTTGCTTTTGCATGATCTTTTTTAGGGACAAGAAATGTAACTGTTGTTGAAAGCGCGATATTACGCATTCCTTCGACAACCGATCCGAAGAGAATAATTATCGTAAACAACCAGAATTCCCATGCGTCAATTGAGTCCAACCCATGTTCTTTAAAAAGCATATATACCAAACCTGCCAATATGTATGCAATCAAGGTAATGGATGAGGAGCGGATCATCGCCTGCTTTTTTTTATGTTTATCGACATAGGTGCCGAAAAACAAACCGAAGAACGCGACGCTGAGCATGTATGATCCTCCCACGAACGCGGTTGCCATAACTGACTTTGTCTCAAGATAAATCCAGAATGTCAGTGCCCACCATAAAAAGCTGGTAGTGATATTGGCGATAAGCGTATTTGCTAATAATTTATAAAATTTTTGCATAAGAGGCTACAGTATAGGTGAATATTTTAAGATTTATATAAGAATATAAGGACTATACATTTTTTCCGCGCAGATGTCTGATACTAAATATGGCTGTCAATACGAGTGTCCCTGCGGCGATATAATATGGCGCGTGCGTGTTGATCTTGCTATACATAACAGTCCCTGCCACAGGACCGATAAGACGTGCGACACTTCCCACGGACTGATTAACCCCCATGATATTACCTTGCTCATGAGCAGGCGTTTTTTTAGAAATAAGACCTGTCAGAACCGGATTTGAGATACTGTTCCCGACAGCCAGTAATGTAATGGCAATAAGTAAGAGCGGAATATTAGTACTTACCGCAATCAGTATCAAAGAAAGTGCAGTCATCATGATCGACAGAAGTATTGCCCGGCGTTCTGAAATACGTTTCAGGAGTGGTTTGAGAAGGAACATCTGCATCACGATACCAATAATCCCAAGATACGCAAAGATAAAGCCATTATCTTTTGCCGTCAGATGCAGTGTGTGTTCTGAAAAAAGAGCAAACGTGCCCTGCATCAATGTAAAAGCGAGCATAATCATAAAAGAGATGCTGAGAAATATCCCCACTTCTGGATGCTTTAATGCGTCCAGAAAATCATGGATACTGAAGTACTTCTTTCGCTTCTGAGAACGGATAATTGTATCTTTTTGTAAAGATTCGGGAAGATAAAAATAGGTAAAGATAGTTGCGATAAGAGCGACAATGCCGGCAGCATAGGCGGGCACGCTATATCCGTAGACAGAAAGGAGCCCGCCTGCTGCCGGCCCCAAAATCATCCCCAAACTGAACGCAGCCATCATACTCCCCATCCCCTGCGTCCGTTCTTCCTGACTGGTGATATCCGCGATATATGCCTGTGCTGTGGCAATATTGCCGCCTGACGCGCCGTCAATAATTCGGGATAAAAATAATAACGGAATAGTATTGGCAGCGCCCAGCATAAAAAATGAAACAGCAGTCCCGCCGATAGAAAAAAGCAATACAGGACGTCTGCCGATTTTGTCCGATAATTCTCCCAAAATCGGCGCTGACAACAATTGAAAAAACGAATATGACGCCATCAGGAGTCCAATAGTCATAGCACCTGCACCAAAACTCTCGACATAATACGGCATCAACGGAAGTACGATACCGAAACCGAGCATATTAATAAAGATAATAAGGAATATAATCCAAAATCGTCTGTCTTTCATTACGATAGAAACATCAACAATAAAACTGATAGCACAAAGAAATATAGGAGAGATGTACTATGAGAGAGTATCAGCTTACCATAAAACTCTTTATAATAGCAATAAATCTTTACAGCATTATATGAGAACCCTTGCGGATAGATGCTACGAAGATGCGTTAGGTACAAATAAATCTTCAATTGTACAATTGAAAAAATCTGCAAATTTAAAAGCAAGAGATAATGAAGGTAAATATTTATTACTTTCTATGGCGATGATCGTTTGGCGGGTAATTCCGATCTTTTCTGCTAACTCTTCCTGAGTCAGATTATGCATTGCTCGGTGCACTTTGAGTTTATTTGTCATGACTATTGCCTCCATATTTCTGGTTTAGATAGAAATAAAATATGGAGTACAGCAACATCAAGTATAAAATCAGATAAGAAAGTATAGGCGCGATAGGAGAAGATAAAGTAGGAGAGAGAATACTCATAATCGTTCCGGCAAAGCCAACAGTTACAGCAAAGAACACATAGGTTAACCGCGCCGCTTTATCCCCTATCAGTGTTTGACGCTCATCCGTTGCCACACGTGCCACACGCGCTTTTGACTTAATAGCAAAAAGAAAAAGCATTCCTGCAATAAAACCAAAAAGCGCCAAGAGGAGGTTTTGTTGCGCGACTGCCACACCCACAATTGCGCCAATAAACACAGTTGCACCCTTTCTTAACCGATGATATGTTGTCTCTTTCATACAACAGTATTGTAAAATATACTTTACATAATGTCAAGCTTTATTTACATTTCCTTCTAACATGATTGCTATAATGGCTATACGCTCACAGTACTTTTTCAGACGAACAAATTACAGCAGACATCAATCTGTATTCAGATACTAAGCAAATGACCACAACAAGGACAACTTATGCACTCTCCAACGCTGAAATATCAATCTTCTTCATCTGCATCATCGCCTGTATTTTCGCTGGCGTGTCCATAAGGTTATCTATATCCTTCGGAACAATCTGCCAAAGGACACCATGTTTATCGGTACACCACCCGCATTGTTCGTCCTCAGGTTTGGCAGATAATTTCTCCCAATAATAATCAATTTCCTTCTGATCGTTACATTCCACGAGAAATGATACCGCACTATTAAAGGTAAATCCATGATCTCCTCCATCAATTGCCATGAATTGCTGTCCATCCAGCTCAAATACTCCTGTCAGCACTTTGCCTTTCATTCCTTTGAAATGTTCATCCACCGATTCATCCTCAGGATAACGGGCAATTTCTATGATTTTGGAATTCGGAAAGACCTCACAGTAATACTGTATCGCCTCCTCCGCATTATTATCGACAAACCACAGATATGGTGTTATTTTTTGATTAGCCACATGCATCACCTCCAGTCATAGAAAAATCACTATATCAAGACGTTGTAACAATAAAAAAACAACGAAGTAATAAAACCGTAATATACATTCATATATGAGCATAATCCATCTTGGTAACAGCCAATGCAGGTGCTATACTCTCAACGTAATGAAAAAACAGATTTCTCTGGTAAAAGCATTTCATAAGAAGTTCAAGGCTCCGGTAGGAAGAACACCCATTTCGATACCTGATAATAGGATACAGCTTCGGTATCAATTGATGCATGATGAAGTACAGGAATATTTGGAAGGCGCAAAAAAAAGAGACATCGAAAATGTAGGCAAAGAGCTTTGTGATATTCTCTACTCAGTCTATGGAACGATATTGGAACATGGACTGCAGGATAAGATCGAAGCTATCTTTGAAGAAGTACACAATTCACATATGACGAAGGACTATCATCAGTATAAAATGGTGAAAGGGAAAAATTATAAAGAAGCAGATATTCAAAAATTCTTTTCTCCACGCTCTCCTTCCAAACGAGTATCGAAATAATCAAAAAATGTCAGAAAAATATCATGCAAGAATTGTGTAAGAATGTGTATATTGTATATAATAGGTATTAACACAGCGTATGAGTTCTCGTACTGAAGCACTAGCGGGAAAATACAATATCGTGGATTATAGAATCCTGCCCAAAGGGATATTACAAGTCCCGGTTGACCCCTCCCGTAAAGAACTCAGCCTCAAAAATAATCGCGACAAGGTCGCCGACCACAATACGGATCCCAAACACATAGAAGGAACACTGTGGGGTTCTCCACATGGATGTCATACCGAAAATCCCAATTTCATTGTCCTACCGCAAGAACTTGGAGACGGAAGAATAATGGCAGCAGGGCAGCCTGCTCCGTATTTTGAACGCGCCACCCTTACAGTAGCCACGCCTCGATCACATCCTTCACGAGAAACACTTCTCGCTCCTCAAAGAGCTCCTGTAGTGACAACACTTGCAGGGGATCTCCCCGAAAGAACGAGGAGAGCATATACCGCTATAAAACTCGCCGGCTTTGAGACAGCTGTGCGACAATCGACCGATGATACCACACCTATTGTGATTGAGCATCATGTCCCATTTGTTTCAAATGGTCGTCCCGTATGTCGGACAGTTCCTGATCCGCACAGTACGGGAGGATTGGTCGATAATCCAAAAGCGGATGCGTATGAACTCCCTAAAGCACACCAACTTGAACAAGAGATACTGACACCTGAATTGGTCACAGGTCTTGCGGTGTCACTACAGGGCTATCTCCGAACCGCACTGAAAGAACAACATATTGATCCCGAACAAATACAAATTATGCCTCATGTGGAAGAACCGAATGGCCCATGCGTGCAATATCTGGGGATAAATAAAGACAATATTACAGACCCCGACTCGATTTCTCTCGTTTCCAAAGTAGCGCGATCGCAATTGAGAGGATATAGAGAAGTTGTCTTCCCGCAGATATATGAATCGCTTCCCGATGCCATAACGACACAAGGCGAAACATTTACGCCGCTAAAAACTCCTGCATATCGCGAAATAATGCATATGACTCCGCATGGAGAACTGGCATCTGCCATTTCCCCTATCATTGTCTATTCATCTGTAGGAGGGATGGAAGCATGCGGAGTAAAAGTCCAGCGTGGAGAAGAATTCCCAAGACGCCATACGGAAGAAACAGTATTTCAATTCAGACAAGAGACAGGGAAGAATATGGAGAAAGCACTCGCGCAGGTGAGATAAGATGCTATTTCAATAATAACAGTAGCAATCGTACCAGCAACAATACTATACCAATCCAAGTAAGTTTTGCAAAAAAAGGAATTGCTTGTTTGGCGATGGATGCAGGGAAGAAAAGGTTAAAAAATGGCCTCGAATCACCTATTTTTTTCTGAACATAAATAAGCGGACAATCCCCTTTATTTACGATAAAAACAAGAAATCCCTCAATCCCCAGACTGATAACAGCGATAAGAAGGAACATATCCAACTTGGAAAAAATCGCAGCATAGTAGAGATACACAAGACAGCAAATGAAGTAGAGTGCAAATAACCCGTGTACAATGCGGAGAAACAATATCTTATGCATGAGCTCAGTATAACAGAAGATTATTTTTTAGAAGAATGACTAAAGTTCTCGAGTGCTCTGAGTACTTCAATCGGTGTAGCAAATACAATAGTATTTGATTTATCCGAAGAAATATCATTAATGGAGTTTAATGTACGCAGATGAAGCGCACCCGGTGAATCTGCCATGATATTTGCCGCTTTTGCTAAATTTTGAGCGGCAATTACTTCTCCCTCAGAATTGATAATAGTTGCTTTCTTTTCCCGGTCTGCTTCTGCTTGTTTAGCCATCGTTCTCTTCATATCTTCAGGAAGAATAATATCCTTCAACTCAACAGAAAGCACTTCAAGTCCCCAGCTGCCGGTGGTTTCGGCAACAATATCCCGTATTCTCTGAGCAATTTTATCCCTATTGGCAAGCAGATCATTCAACTCTACTTCTCCCACAACATTTCGCATCGTTGTCTGTGCCAGCTGATGAACCGCAAAAAAGAAATCCTCAACTTCAAGAACCGCTTTGGAAGCATCAGTAACTTTATAATAAATAACTGCTGAGATACGGGTAGAGACATTGTCTTTTGTAATCGCTTCCTGATCAGGGACATCAACTGCTTTCGTGCGGATATCTACTTTCTGGTAACTTTGCACAATAGGAAAAACAAGCCGCCATCCCGGCTCCATAACACCGGAGTACTTCCCAAAAGTAAACTTTATACCCCGCTGATATTGATTGATCTGCTTAATAGAAAGAATAAGGAGTACAACAATGATCGGTACGATGATTTCCACATCCTTATTATGCCACGAAAAAAAGAATTGTCAATTTAGAACTATAAAGACATCGCTCTGCTCACGTATTGAAACGATTATAGACATCTAGATTGGCACGATGCTGATATTTACTCAGATAATTTAGAACTTATATATGCAAACCTTAAAATAGGTTTTTAGATTCAGAAAGAAACTATATACTACCCCTTTTCATTAACTCAATATCTTCATCTGCTCGTTTAGTATGATAAGCTATATTTTTATCTAAATATTGTTCATACTTATCAGTAAATAACCGTATTGATTTGTTTTTGTCTGTCTTCCAACTTTGAATCTCTTCCTTTTTTATCTTATAAGCATCGGGCAATCCATATGCACCTGTAACTACGCCAGTTGTAGAAAGCGCAATAAACAATCCTGAAACATATTCTTTATATGTTTTACTGTTTTCCTTTTTAAGATATTTTTTAATAAACTCCTTTATTACTGAATGGGAGATAACGTCTCCTTTATACGCTCTTATAACACTTATTACTATCTTTGCGTTCGTTTTTCCACCTTCCTTTATAAGTTTTAACAATTTCTCTTTTAATGGTTCATCCATCTTAGGGAAAATATCTTGCAAGAAACGTGGGGTATTGAAATGGAATAACGAATCCGTTTCCTTAAACCACTTAAATATTTCATCCAGTACCAAATCTATATTCTTAGCGAGTACATCAGGAAGTTGGTCGAAATCATATGGAATAGCATCATAAAGACTGTCTCTGCTCATATTAATTTGCCTCTTCATTCGTTTGTAAAAAAAATTAATAATTTTAGCAGGATAATTCTTTGCAATCGGAATTAACATTCCTTCAATATTGATGGTGACATCTTCTGCAAAAAGTAAGTTATTAAGTAAAATATCAATATCCCCTTCTGTTAAAGATTTTAATAATGTAGATTCATATAAATAGAAGTTAAAGGTCCAATCTATACTTTTCATCTTATTTAACTCATTAATAATCTCTATAAATAATGTTTTTATTTCTATCTCGTCGTGATAGGAGACAATAATACTTGCTGCTAACAGATTTAGTGCTCTCACATCGCTTGTTTCTATAATTGCAGCGAATAAAACACGCATTAGCTCCAAATCTGCTTTCTTGGTATACCAAAATAAACCTGCAATCGTAGCTAATTCATTTTTATTTGCTACCCATTCAAACAACATACTCCGAACTGTACTATGTTGTTCGCTTTCCATTAATCCCAATAATAAGTGTGTTAGAAAAGATTGCATTTCTTTCTTTTTAACAAGTGCTTTTGCAAGAGTTGGAGTAGTTTTAGCCAACTGATGCAGAAAGCTATTAAAATATCGGAACTTATCTGAATCTTCGGGAGTATAGTACGATGCTATTTCTAAGATATTTTTCTCCCAAACTTTCAAATTTTCATCATCTATCTGTTCTATAAATCCATCTATTAATTCTTTACGTCTAGCACTTGCCTCCCTCCATTTAAGTTTTTCATCAAAATATAAATCATAACCAAAAAGTACTCTGAATATTTGATATAGATTATTCCCTTTAAGTA
>CAZLSZ010000005.1:0-32092 GCA_964562445.1 uncultured Gammaproteobacteria bacterium | reverse complement strand
TTTCTTCTCCAAACTTTCTTATAAATAAATTTGTCTGACCTTCAATTTCATAAATAATTACAAAACTATTTGTGTTAATTAATTCACTATAAAACGGCATTATTATTTCATTTATAAATTCAAGAATTAAATCTTCTAATGATTCATTAATGCCCCCTCTATTTGGGGTACGTGTGCCTTCTTCAAGTATATTAAGAAGTTTTATCTTAGTATTATCGTCAACGTCATCTTTAATAATCTTCTTAATTATTTCTGCCATTGTATTTCTTATAGTTTTAAGCTCTTCGGTCGCAGAAAGCGGACCGAAAGAAAGAGTGAAAGTTCTAAAGTCAGTCATTTCAGAACCTTCAAATTCTGAATTTAAGACCTCTCGCCCTATTTCATATAAAGCTGATATATTTGCTTTAAGTTGTTCAAGGCTATATGTTTGCAAGAATTCAACGACTTGTTGTTGAGGATAATAACCAATTTTTCTCATAGCAAAAATGTTGTATGTAGAAGTTTGTTTAAGAAGTTCTAATGCTTTCTTCTTAACATTTGTATCCGTATGGTTACTTAAAGGAGTTGCAATTTCTAAAACTGTTTTAGTTTCAAGATACCTGATAGAACTAAGGACATCCAAGCTCTCAACAATCAATTTATTATGAGTAGCCCCCACCAAAGGACCAAATTGAGTGTCGTAAGACTTTGGTGGCAATACCTTTGAAGAGATAATCTTTTTTACAATTTTAATCGTTTGGTCAGGGACCTTGAAGGAATATTCATTTAGCAATTCCAAATTTATAACAATATCATCATTATTTTGTAGTTTACCTATATTGTTTAAGAAGTTTCTGGATAATTCATAAAAAAAGTTATCTAACTGTTCTGAATTTAAAATCCTAACAAGCTTTTTAAGTATAGTTATTCGAGCATTTTTATTAGGAATAGATTCATAGACTTTACTAACATCAATTAAGTCCTTTGTGATTAAATATGCAACTTTTTCTTGACCTAAGGCATCCTCATTGAATACGATAACATCCCCAGTTTTACTCAATATCTTTTGTTTAATTAGTTCATCAATAAAAAATTCTTCTTGTTGAAATGATATATTCAAATTCTTCCTTATAGTCTCCCTTATTTTAGAATCACTAATATAGGTTGGTGAAACAAGAAATAAATGTCCTTCGTAAAGAAGGATCTTTTCTTTTATATTTTCTATTATTGAATTTACGGCCGATTGATTCTTTGCTAAAAGCTCAGATTTAGGTTCTGATATAAAAAGCTGCGCTATGGCACTTTTTTGAGGATCAACGGGGTCTGAATTAAAAGAATCGCCTCCTATACCAGCTTTTATAAGTATTTGCTTACGTTCATCACAGAGTTTCTTCCACGGTGTATAATATGAAGTATCTCCACGAACAATAATATTTGAAGTAGGTATCTGTATAGTTCTACTTGTAAGTGAACGCACATAAGAAGGTGACATTTCTACCCAAAAAGCTTGTTGTTTATCAGAATCAACACCAATAAATAAAACTGGTAAGCCTCTTACTTCGCTACAATAATTCAAAAACTTATCATCATCAAACGAATATGAAATAGACTCTTCTTCCTGTACATGTATGTTCTTGACCTGAGCTTCAAGTTTTCCAGCGGATACTCCATCATCTAAAGTTAGGTCTAAATAGCCATCTATATTTGGCCATGTGTCTCTCGCCTTTAAGTCAGGCGCAACTCTACCATTGATTGCAAGAATTGCTGTCAATGTTGATATTGCGGCAACGTCGGAAAAACTTGTTTGACTATGAATAGCAGGCATAACATTTTTATTCTTATTCATATTATTTTTTTCTATCTATATACAAGATGTACGAAAGATTTACCGCTCAATAACTCTTTAAGAAGTGATTTTTCTTTATTCGTCAAGAAACAACTATTATCACAATTCTCTGTAGTAATAGTTACTAGCTCTTTCCTATCAAATTCAAACAACATCCCTATGTTAGGAACAATTTTTGATACTTTTACTCCCCATTCAGAATGAACAAATAAGGGTCTAGTCCCAATGGTCGCAATCGCAAGTACATTAGGTTTGTTAGGAATAAATTGAGCACTCTTATATTCGAGCTTCCTGATATACCTATCCATATCGCTTTTGAAATTAATACTCTTGCCAGCCCCTACACCACCACCTTTATTCAATAAATCAATCAGTTCTATTGTGTCACCAGCTGAATCATTCAATACAGTAGCATCCAAATAGACCCACCTTCCGTCTAACAACAACCTTACTTCCACATCTCTAGCGCCAGTTGTTTTTGGGAAAAGTTCAACGATATTTGGCGGCAGTTGTTTTAGGAGATTCCCTAAAATACTAATTTCAAATAGTGTATCAATAGAATTATCAGACTTCAATTGTCCTTTTATGTGGTTTTTATCTGCCTTAGTAGTTGTTGGATACTCAACAATCAGTTTTAAATAATATTCCAATAATTCTGTTTGCTTAAATCCACTGTCACTATCATCTAGTAAAAACAAAAATATAGAATTTAATGGACCATTCAAGCCCCTTCGTTCCATTTCACGAACTTGTTTTGAAACGATCTCAAAAAAGGTCTCATCAATATATGAAGAAAGTAATATATGTTTTGAAAGATAATCTTTAATTTTTTTTTCTTTATCTCGAAAAAAATCATACTGAGAATGCATAGACCAATTGTATCAGACGATAGGATAAGTTTCTTAAATAACTAAAATGGAAGTAATTTACCAGCGTCAATATTTAATGCTTTTGCTAACCTCTCTAAATTTATAAGCGAAGGATTACGTTTCCCTCGCTCAATTTGACCAATATACGTAAAGTGCATACCTGCTTTATCTACAAGCTCCTCTAGTGTGAGTCCCTTTTCTAATCTCAATTTTCATTTTTCAGAGGATATATCTTCGTATAAGACAATTTTCTGAGGAAGCTATGGAGATTAATGTTGAGTGTGATAAAGATTTATTCTCTCAACTAAATCCTTTTGGCTCCGCGACTAGGATTCGAACCTAGAACCTTGAAGTTACACTTTTATCTTCTGTTACCAGAAGTGTGGACTATCTCATCATCCTCATATAAGGATGTGGGGCGCTTATAGAGCTTATTGGCATGATATCCTCACTCTTAGTCTCTGCACCTTCTTAGCTACCTATCTATCATTTCACTAAGCTTGGCTCAGGATTACCCTTTTTTGGGCTTCCCTGAATTCACCCCATGTTTCCTCTCTGAATTACTTCAGAGGGCTGCAAAATTCCCGCATGTATTTCTCTATGGCAATTAGAACAAACAAGAACACATTTATCTAATTCTAACTGTACTCGGATCCATGACCGCGTTATACCATCCATAGATATCCCAAACTCTTTTTGAGTCGGATCCAAATGATGGAAATCTAATGCAGCCATGCATCGATTATACCCACAAAAAATACACTTACCGCCTTTATATATAACGGCCCGTAACCGAAGAGTTTTTCTTCTTCTGGCAACTGCCATTATCAAATATTCACGGCGGTCTGCGTAAACTCTTTTTCTAGCCATAAGTCTATTATAGCTAGATCTTATTAAAAGTGCTACAGCTTCCTGCTCTACCGTTGAGCTATCGCGGAATGTACTGTTCCCTACTCGCTATACATCTGCCAACTGGCGGACTATCGCGGAATATCGGTAACTGTTATTTTAGCATCTGAAATTGGATAAATCTATACCAAAAAGGAAGAGAGATGCTGAAACAAGTTCAGCATGACAATATTGTTTTCAAGTTTAATATCGGGATAATGGAAACTTATACCAAATAATCGCGGAGTTTGTTACCTCGGGAAGGATGTCTGAGTTTTCTCAGTGCTTTGGCTTCAATCTGTCGGATACGTTCACGAGTGACTTGGAACATACGTCCGACTTCTTCAAGCGTCTTGGGGCGGCCATCATCAAGACCAAAGCGTTCTTTCAATACTCTTCGTTCACGATCAGAAAGTGTACCGAGCACACTTTCAACCTGCTCTTTCAATAACTCACGTGAGGCTGAGTCAAATAATGTCGGTGCGGAAACATCATGAATGAAATCACCAAGTCTGCTGTCTTCCTCATCTCCCACAGGTGCTTCCAGTGATGCGGGATTTTGAGAAATCTTAATAATCTCAAGCGCTTTGTCCGGTTCAATACCCAAAACATTCGCGACTTCTTCGGGAGTAGGTTCACGACCGAGTTCCTGCATGAGTCGTCTCTGAGAGCGGAGGAAGCGGTTGATATTCTCCACCATATGTACAGGGATACGGATGGTACGAGCCTGATCCGCGATCGCACGGGTCACGGACTGACGAATCCACCATGTAGCATACGTGGAGAACTTAAATCCTCGTCTCCAGTCATATTTTTCAACAGCTCTGATAAGCCCCTGATTGCCTTCCTGAATAAGATCCAAGAGTGAAAGACCGCGGCCGATATATTTTTTCGCGATAGAGACTACCAAACGAAGATTTGAGTTGATAAGCTTTTGTTTTGCTGTCTCATCCCCGTTTTCAACACGCTTTGCGAGTTCAATCTCTTCATCAAAATTAAGCAGCGGTATGCGGCCGATTTCCTTGAGATACATGCGGACAGGATCAGAAACAGAACCTTCAGTAAGGACAGTGAGTGCTTCGAGTTCTTTTTCAAGATCTTCGATAGGCTTCTGATCTGCCTGCTGCTGCACGACGGATTCAAATACATCAATGTTTGAACGCATGAGCTTATCATACAACGCATC
The DNA here is from genome assembly GCA_964562445.1 of uncultured Gammaproteobacteria bacterium. Taxonomy (GTDB): domain Bacteria; phylum Patescibacteriota; class Microgenomatia; order Levybacterales; family UBA12049; genus JACDET01. The sequence goes on along the minus strand of CAZLSZ010000005.1, from coordinate 27,324 downwards.
CAGATCTTCAATATGATCTTCTGGTTTGGAATAGATTGCTAAAATTTCTTCTTGTGTGATATACCCTCTTTTTTTTGCGGAAGATACGACGTCGGTCAACAAAGGCGACAATTTCTGAGACATACCTTACATTGTATCATATAATTGAGGCTATGCAAGCTTTAAATAGACTCTATTTTGCCTGTAAGTGCTGAATATTCTTTTTTCAAGGCTACGACTTCTTCATTTTCTTCATCCTCTCCCTTTTCTTGAAGCTCCGAAACGATCTCTTTGAGCCGTTGTTGGATATAAATCTGCCGTAATTTTTTGGAAACCGATTCAATTTCTTTTTCAAATTTCCCTTCTTCCGTCAAGGGCGGCAACGGGAACAATAAACTGGTATCGTAACTGGGAAGGAGTTCCTTTGGCAGGCTTTTGGCAAACTGCGCGGGGGAAAACGGAACATCATCGCTATATGAACTGAGCTGTAATAGCAATTTCTGATATGCACGCTCCTGAGAAAAGACATCAGAAAGCTGGGTTACAACAGTATGCGCGTGATGGATAGGTGTATCATGCTGGATAATGAGGGAGAATAAGTACTCTTCCAATACTTCTTCTTTGGATTTCTTTACTTTCGGGACAGGCGTGACTTTGGGTTTTACCTCCGCTGCGGTTTTCAGTCGTTCCAGTTCTTTCTGAATACTTTCATAGGAGGTGTCCAATTTACTACTGAGCTTGCGGAGATAATGCTCCTTGATAATCTCATTTTTTATCATGGCAAAAAACGGCAATAATGTATCAGAAATCCGTTTTTTGCCCTCTATTGTTCCCGCGTCCGGAGCGGAAAACATCTGATCAAGAAGATAATCATACGCGCCTTTATCTTCGTTTACTGCTTTTTTAAATAATCCGGGTTCAGTTTTGAGTGCTTCATCGGGATCTTTGCCGCCGGGAATCTCAATGACAGTCGGCGTAATATCCTTCTTCTCCACAACAGAAAGGCTCCGCTTTATCGCCTCCTGTCCGGCTTTATCTCCGTCAAAACAAAATGTTATTTTTTGCGCGAACCGCCCGAGAAGTGTTACCTGATGCTCGGTGAGCGCGGTCCCCTTGACGCCCACAACATTCGCGACACCGTTTTCAAAACAACTGATGACGTCGAACTCCCCCTCGACAATAATTGCCTGATTGGTACGACGAATTGCGTCTTTGGTGACGGATAAGCCGTAGAAGTGCTCTCCTTTATGGTAAATTAATGTCTCCCTAGTGTTTATATACTTTGACGGCGCATCCCCTTCTAGAACGCGTCCTGAGAACCCTACAACGTTATCTCTGTGATCGATCAGCGGAAACATCAGTCTACCTCGAAAAAAATCGATAACATCATACTTTCCCTGAAACGCCAGCCCTGCCGCGATAACCTCTTCTTTGGTAAATCCTTTTTTCTGCGTGAGATACTTCACAAGCGCAGTGGTGGAACTCGGAGAAAAGCCGAGCATAAATGTCTCAATCACCTTTTGGGTTATCCCCCGTTTTTCCAGATAGTCACGCGCTTTTGTACCAGCCGCATGCTTGGTGAGGACATAATGATAATATTCTTTCGCCAGACTGTTGCATTGGTACAACCGTTCTTTCTGAGATGACGCGGCTCCGGTATGAGATTGCTTGACAAGCGTAATCCCTGCTTTTGCGGCAAGTGTGCGAAGTGCCTCAGGGAATTCCATGCGCTCATATTCCATGAGAAATGAATAGACATCTCCACCCTTCCCGCAGCCGAAACAATGCCACATTTGCCGTTCAGGAGAGACGACAAAAGACGGGCTTTTTTCAGTATGAAATGGACAAGGGGACTTAAAATTTCTCCCTGCTTTTTTCAACGTAATAAATTCTGAGATGAGGCTGACAATATCTATTTTTTCTTTTACTTGTTCTACTTGATCCATACTGGGGTCATTGTATCATGAAAGGGGTATAAAATATAAAAAGATCTGTTTTTTAGGCAGATCTTTTTATTGAAAGAATATTTAAATATAATCTTCTTCAGTTTATAATCAAATATTTTTCGGGAATATATCTTTTTTAAGGATATATTTATATGTCCCTCAAAAGTAAATCTAGAATTTATACTTTATTGGCTAGTTAAACGTCAACATAATCAGCATAATATATTTTTTCACGGTTTGTCAAGTCATCTATATAGCCTCAAAAATTGAGCAAAATGGACAGATATGAACAAAAAATTATTAAATGTGAAAAGAATACAGCAAAATCATATTGTTATATTCTATAAAATAATCTACTATAAATAGATAATGCTGGCAAAAATATTCTCAGGAGCAATTATCGGCCTTGACGCAGTACTCGTAGAAGTAGAAGTGGATATCGCGTCACAAGGTCTTCCTGCTTTTACTATCGTCGGACTACCCGATAAAGCCGTAGATGAGGCAAAAGAACGTGTCCGTGCGGCTATAAAGAATTCCGGCGCTGACTTTCCTGCACGCAGAATCACTGTCAATCTCGCTCCTGCCGACCTGCCGAAAGAAGGTCCATCGTATGATCTGCCAATCGCGATGGGGATACTTTTAGCATCAGGCCAACTGGAGAAAGATATCAGCAACTGCATATTCAGTGGCGAACTATCACTGGATGGATCCCTGCGGCCTGTGAATGGCGCACTACCGCTTGCGCTGCTTGCCAAAGAGAAAAACCTCACCACTCTTTTTCTTCCGACAGCAAACGCGCAGGAAGCATCAATTGTGGAAGATATCACGATTTACCCCACCCCTTCTCTCAAGTCGTTATATCATCATCTCACTGATCAGGTGCTATTGGAAAAAGCACCTCCATTGGAATACGCGAAAGAACAACAAATAAAGTATGACTATGATCTTAAAGATATCAAGGGGCAGCCGCAAGCGAAGAGAGCCCTTGAGATTGCGGCTGCCGGCGGACACAATATCATCTTTAAAGGACCACCCGGTGCGGGGAAAACCATGCTTGCCCGCACAATTCCTTCCATTCTCCCTCGTTTAACGTTCTCGGAGATGATCGAAGTAACCAAGATATACAGTATCTCAGGATTACTTGGGAAAGACGCGCTTGTACGGAAGCGCCCATTCCGCAGCCCTCATCATACTATTTCACTGGTCGGACTTATCGGTGGCGGACCAAACCCAAAGCCTGGAGAGATTACACTTGCTCACAGAGGTGTCTTATTTCTAGATGAATTCCCGGAGTTTCCCCGAGGAATTCTCGAAAGCCTCAGGCAACCTATTGAGGATGCAATTGTGTCTATTTCCCGAGCGAAAGGAAAAACAGTCTTTCCCGCAAAATGCATGCTTATCGCAAGTCAAAATCCCTGCCCATGTGGATATCTTGGGGATAACACCCATCAATGCACATGTGGACAACTGCAAATATCTCGATATAAAAAGCGTATTTCAGGGCCAATTCTGGATAGAATCGATATCCACATAGATATACCCGCAGTCAAAGTTGAAAAGTTAACTGAAGTGGATAACAATTATGTGGAAAACTCGGAAACGGTACGCCAGCGTGTTCAGGAAGCAAGAGACAGACAGGAAGAACGATATAAAGATACAACAATTACTTCCAATGCTGAACTAACAAATAAATCGATCAAAGAATTTTGTCTACTCTCCCCCGACTGTATCCAGTTATTGAAACAAGCAGTAATAAAACTGAATCTGTCAGGAAGAGCATATTACCGTATTATCAAGCTCGCTCGAACAATTGCCGATCTGGATAATATTGCGGAAATTCAGCCACAACATATCGCTGAAGCATTGCAATATCGCCCCAAAACTGAGAACATGATATAGGCATGCAAAAAGGTTTAAACAAACATGAGGTAGCACAGCAAAAAGCAAAATATGGAACAAACGAAATAACCTCAGATGCAAAATTTTCTGCTGCAAAATTATTCCTCAACCAGCTGATTACCACAATTAATGCCATCCTTCTCATTGCTGGATTATTCTCTTTATTTGTCGGTCACAGACTTGACGCATTCTTTATCTTTGTCATTATCATTATCAATGCTTTTTTTGGTTTCATCCAGGAATTCCGAGCACAAAAGTCATTGGAAAAACTGAAAGAATATACTGCCCCCACAGCAAGGGTCATTCGAGATGGGAAAGAAGAACAGATTTCCGCAGAATTAATTGTACCCGAGGATATCATCGTCCTTTCTGAGGGAGACCGCGTCCCGGCAGATGGAGTAGTAATTGACGCGGCAGGCATGGAAGTCGATGAATCAATCCTCACAGGAGAATCAATGACTGTCTCTAAAAATCTGAATGACATGCTGCTTATGGGAACGATGCTTATCAAAGGGAATGGCATGATTAAAATCACCGATATAGGCATGCAGACTAAATTCGGTAAGATAGCCGGCACGCTTGCGGAAATAAAAGAAGATAAAGCACCCTTGCAGAAAAATCTGGATAAAATGGGGAAATATCTTTCCTACGCTGCGGTAGTTATCGGACTCACCATCATTCCGATCGGTATGGCATACGGAAAAGAATTATTGCCGCTACTTCTCACTAGCGCAAGTATCGGTGTCGCAGCAATCCCGGAAGGTTTGCCTGCCGTTGTCACGATGGCATTTGCAGTGGGCATGAATCGTATGGTAAAGCGTGGGGCCATCGTACGAAAAATGACCGCCATCGAAACACTGGGATCGATACAGGTTCTTCTATCAGACAAAACAGGCACAATGACGCAAAACGTCATGCGCGTAAAAAGATATTGGCTGACAAAAAAAGAATATATGCAGGATCTCATCGTTTCATGCCAACTCGGCAACACAGCCTCACTCATTACAAAAGCGAATGGCGAATATGATATTGCCGGAGATCAGACAGACGGAGCGCTTCTCCTCTGGACAAAATCCCAAGAACAAACAGATCTCCCGAAAGATCAGAAAAAAGTACAAGAACATGTCTTTGATTCTGTATCAAAAACAGTAACGACAGTATGGGAAAAAACAGACAAAAAATACGTATATGTACGAGGAGCACCCGAAATGCTCATTGAGAAATGCATACTCACACCTACGGAAAAGAAGAATATAATACAAGAATTTGAAACACTCGCGAAAGAAGGGCTGCGTATCATCGGATTCGGAATGAAAACAATCCCACTTCGCGAGAAACAAACACGCGCCGAACTTGAGCAAGACCTCACATTCCTCGGATTTATGTGCTTATATGACCCGCCCCGCCCTGAAGTAAAAGAAGCAGTAAGAAACTCCAAGCAAGCAGGCGTGCATGCCATTATGGTCACAGGTGATAACGAATATACCGCGCTCAATATCGCAAAAGAAATAGGCCTGATAGAAAAGGACGAAGATGTCATCACGGGAGCGGAGCTGGATAAAATGACAGATAAGGAAATTCTTGAAATCATCCTCAAAACGCGCGTGTTCGCGCGGACAAAACCCGAAGATAAAATGCGGCTCGTTGCATTATTGAAGAAACAAGGAATTGTCGTCGGCGTCACAGGAGATGGCGTCAATGACGCCTTAGCGCTCAAGAAGGCCGATGTCGGCATCGCGATGGGAAAAGGTGGCACTGATGTCGCGAAGGAGGCCGCAGACATCGTTCTGACGGATAATAACTTTTCGACAATGATTAAAGCCATTGAAGAAGGAAGAATTATCTATAAAAATATTGCCAACGCAATCGTGTATCTTATTTCCGGCAATCTTGCTGAAATTTCTCTCGTCTTCTTCGCGACACTCTTCAACCTTCCATTCCCCCTCCTCCCAACGCAGATTTTGTGGGTAAATATTGTTACGGATAGTCTGCCTGCTTTAGCTCTGGCGACAGGCAGCAGGGATGAAACGGTGCTCACTCATAAGCCCCGAGACCCCAAAGAACAATTGCTAAATAAACACCGGATTATACAAATAGCGCTCATTGGATTTTCTATGACGATTGCGCTCATGCTTATTTATGTATATCTACTCTCTATTACCCAAGAGGGGGTCGCACGAACAACGATATTTAATCTATTAGTGTATTTCCATCTCCTCTTTGTGTTTATACTTGGAAGACAGTCATTAAAAAAAGGCAACAAGTTTCTCTTTATCAGCATCCTTCTTATCCTTGCGCTTCAGCTTATGATCACCTACGTACCGCTCTTCCGTCCGATATTCCATATCCAGTTATAATTTATCTTTGTAGAGGGCAAGAAACTTAGGTAATTGTGAATGCTGCGGGGTGGGGAAAGCTCCGACGGAAAACATTGAAACATCCTCAAACTTATGCGGCTCTCCATTTGCGACTTTCTTGGGATCAATCAGTACTTTAAAATCCAGCGTAATCCAATGTGTTTTCCGGCCGTTATGAACCCTATGGACGTCACGATAGCCTAAATACTCATACGAAACGACGTCCGTACAATATTCTTCTTTTATTTCTTTTCGAAGAGTATCCTCAACCGTTTCCCCGAATTCCACTGCTCCTCCTCCAATATCCCATCTGCCATGCTCATCACGTGTATTTTTGCTCCGTTTCGACATGACGACCTTGCCGTTCCCATCATGACAGTAGTAGATAATACCTATCCCGATATGATCCTCACCTTTTGTAAGCATATTACCAGCTTCCTCCACCGCCTCCACCGAATCCTCCACCGGAACTCCCGCCGGAGAACCCGCCACTGCTTGAGGGAGAAGAAGCCATCGCAGAAGACATTGAACTGGAAAAATCGTTCATGCTTGAAGCAAAATAGGAAGATGTCATCGGATGGGAACCCACATACCAACTACTCGTCGAAGGCTTGAGACCGATTTGTTTCATCTGCTCAGCAAACTTTGCTGTAAGACCAAGCATAATAGCGTAAGGGAGCACTTCGTTAAACATGTTTTTCTTCTCAAAAAACCGCTGACGGTATTTCTCTGCTGTAGAGATAAACAGCTTATATCCTTTTATTCGCCGATATACTTCTCTCCCGTACGCCGTTCGTCTGGGCATGAAAAACGCCATAACAATTAAGAGAAGTCCAAACACCAATAATCCGATGACAAGATCAATGCCAAAGATAAATTCCATACTAAAAAACCACCCCATCAATGCGCCGGCAATAATCATAACGACCGCACCGGCAACAATATGATTATTCCGCACCGTTTCAGGGTTAGTGGGGAATAATTTTTTGGCAACAACTTCCTGATACAGAGCTTCTTTCACCTGCTTGAGTTCATTATAAAAATTCTCTTTCAGTGAAGACATAGTCACTGTATCATTCGTTTTAAATAAACTCTCAAGCAATAATGATTCATAGGCAAGAAGATTTACACTGTTTTTCCCTTTTCGTGTAAGTTCATAATCTACTTTTCCAAACATCCATTTCTTGGGAATTTCAGTAATAGTCAGGTACCCGCGTGTTGCCAAATCAATAATGGTGGCAATAACATCCAACGTATCTGCACGTTCATCTACCAATACGCCTATTTCTGCAGGACGCAATTTCATGGGTGGCGTAAATTCTACTGTTACGGCTTCATGGCTACCGATAGGCTTTACACTTCCGTGAACATCAGGTGTTCCGAAAATATTTTGTCCGAACCAGTAATCACGACCGAATTTATACCAACGATAAAAGACAAAACCTATACCACCTGCGATAGCTGCAAAAAGTGTCGCCAGAGAAGGCCATTCTATAAATTTCTCCCACGCAGATTTAGGTCTTTCTACCGTAAGAATCGGAATAATTCCACTCGGATAACCGACGGCAATTGTCATGCCGGAATATGACGGAAGTTCTCTGGTGGTGACAAATGCTGCGACATTTTTGCCCGGTAAAGAAGTGCTACAAGTATCTCGAGAGCCGGATTCACCCTGATAACAAATACTTCGTGTAATGTCTCCTTTATCAAGCGTCACTGTCGCGTCAGCTGATGCGATAGGCACTGCCCAATTATTACCCGTGACATTCCAATACAACTCATCATTATCTCCGACTTTTCTGAGAATTCCTTTGGCGGTATAGGTAATTGTGTAGCTATTTTTACCCGAAATCGTTTTATCCCCGTCCCCTATCTTCAACCGGAGATATCCATTATTGGTATATGAATCATATGTCGCGGAGGCATTATTTTGAAGAACTGATTCAACCTTGATATCGGTATATGTCTGATCACCTTGCCCCTGATACACATACGGAATATCCCGATAGATGCCATGCTTTGATAAGCCCGCAAAGTCGACATCGATACTTTCTACCACTCGCACCGATCCTGCCTGTTGAATAGCAATATCCGAATGAAACCGATCAATTTGCCAGCCTTCTTCTGCAAAGACACGGGAGGGAAAAAGAAAAAAAAGAGAAATAAGGAGAATTTGTACGATACGCTTCATTACCCCAATTCTATCACAGAGATATTTTTATTAAAGCAGCTTTTTCTGACCTGATTCCTGAGGGTGTTTTTTACCGATATGCGTATATGCTGCCGGTGTCGCCACACGGCCACGTGAGGTCCTTTTGAGATACCCAAGTTGCAGCAGATACGGCTCAACCAGATCTTCCAGTGTGCCGCTATCTTCAGAAAGTGTCGCCGCTATCGTTTCAACGCCGACAGGTCCGCCGGCATGTTTTTCGATAACTGCTTTCAGATATTTGATATCCAGATGATCCAGACCTTTTTGATCGACTTCAAGGAGACTCAATGCCTGCGCCGTCGAGTTGGCATCAATTTTGCCACTATTTTTAACTTGCGCAAAGTCCCGTACCCGCTTGAGTAATTTCAGTGCAATTCTTGGGGTGCCACGTGCTCTTCGGGCAATCTCCAGAATACTCTCATCATCTAAGACAATCTTCAGCTTTTTCCCCGCTCCGATAATAATCCGGCTTAAATCCTCCGGCTCATAAAAATTCAACCGATGAATAACGCCGAATCGATCCCGCAATGGTGCAGAAAGCATTCCTGCCCGGGTTGTGGCGCCGATAATGGTAAACTGCGGTAAGTCCAGCCGCATCGTGCGGGCAGACGGTCCTTTTCCGAGGACGATATCCAGAGCATAATCTTCCATAGCAGGATACATCGTCTCCTCAACAGCCTTATTAAGCCTGTGAATTTCATCAATGAATAGTACGTCTCCCTTTTCCAGATTAGTAAGAATAGAAGCGAGATCACCTGCCCGCTCAAGTGCAGGGCCTGTCGTCACACGAATATTGGCGTTCATTTCTTTGGCAATAATATGCGCGAGGGATGTTTTGCCCAAGCCCGGAGGTCCATAAAAGAGAATATGTTCTATTGCTTCTTTGCGCTCCCGTGCTGCCTGAATCGCGATTTGCAGGGACTGTTTAACACTTCCCTGTCCATAGAACTCATTCCATGTCCCCGCTCGAAGTGAAGTAAAAAGAACTTCTTCTTCCACATTCTCTTCCTGATCTTTTATAATTGTCTTTGTTCCCATATCTTATTTTCCCAGATATTTTAAGGCTAGTTTTATCTTTTCTTGTACGGTTTTTCCTTCTCCGTCAATGGATTGTATTGCCTGCAAGGATTCTTTCGGAGAATATCCGAACGTCTGTAATGCGCTCATCACATCGTCATCTTCTGCTGAGACGGAATCCGACAGGTCTAAGTCGCCCTTGGCACCGATTTTATTCTTGAGTTCAATGATGATCTTCTGTCCGTTCTTCTTCCCGAGGCGCGGAACCGCAGTAAAAAACGAGACATTCCCCTCACTGATAGCCTGCATTATGGCAGTCTTGGATCCTACGGAAAAAATTCCAAGTGCGGTCCTGCACCCGACACCTGAAACACTGATCAGATAGGAGAATAATTTCAAAGCAGAGGGATTGGTAAAGCCGTACAGTTCAAGTACGTCTTCCCGCACATGCGTATGCGTAAAGACCTGAACATTCTCTCCTATCACGGATTTCGCTAGAACATCAACAGGAACATACACTTTATACCCTACGCCATGCACATCAACAAGCAGACTCTGATCATCTTTAAAAATTGTCGTACCATTGAGGAAGCCAATCATATAATACGCCTATATTATCACAAATAAAGAAAGTACATACGAAATAATTCGTAGATACCTCATGGAGGTCACTGTAATGCGCTGTGAAATGTCTTTTCACAGAAAAGAGGCAATTTCACAGACCATTGATATAACAATGCGCAAAAACAATTGTAGGGGCTATCGCATTTTGTATGAAAACGCATGTGTCAGCGCGATGGCTAATGCATCAGCAGTATCATCAGGTTTTGGGATTTCAGGTAGATGGAGTATTGTTTTCATCATCTCCCCCACCTGTTTTTTTTCGGCTCTCCCATAACCGCTCACCGCCATCTTTACCTGCAAAGGTGTATAGGAAGCAATCGAAAGATTATGCTGTTTGGCAGCAAGGAGTACGACACCTCTCGCCTGCCCGACAGTGAGCGCAGTTGTCACATTTTTATTAAAAAAAAGTTCTTCGATGGAGAGAGCTGCAGGCGCAAATTCCTCCATGAGCGCCTGCAGCTCTGTATAGAGTATCTCCAAGCGTTCCTCAACCGTCTGATCCTTAAAAGTCTCGATACAGCCATACGCGATTACCTTCGGCTTCAACGTGACGACATCAATAATCCCCCATCCTGTCCGGCCAATTCCCGGATCTATTCCCAGAATACGCATCTCTTTAGTATAATACTATCCCACCCCATAGTTTGACAACGTTTTTCATTTCTGTTACACTCCAAATCGCTCTTGTAACTCGTATCGAGTTAGTATAGAATAACTTATATGAAACACGCAGAACTGAAAGCCGAAAAGAGAACTGTCCTCGGCAAGAAAGTAAAAAAACTTCGCAAAGAAGGTATTCTTCCTGCAAATGTCTACGGAAAAGGATTACAATCAACCGCGATTCAGGTACAACTCGGTGATTTCCAGAAGGTCCATAAAGAAGCAGGCGAGACAGGTGTTATCAACCTCGAATTTGACGGCAAAACCAAACCGGTGCTTATCAAAAGCATGCACTTCAATTATGAATCAAATACTCCACTCCATGTAGACTTTTATCAGGTAAATCTGAAGGTAAAAGTAAAAGCAGTCGTGCCGGTCGTTCTTGCAGGTGAGGCCCAAGCAGTAACGGAAAAAGTAGGGCTCCTCTTACAGTCACTCAATGAAGTCGAAGTCGAAGCATTACCTGACAAACTTCCGGAAAACGTAGAAGTTAATGTCGAACACCTTGCGGCAATCGGAGATCAGGTAACAGTCGGCGATATTAAAGCTCCGGCAGACGTTACAATTCTTACAGATCCTTCCCAGACAGTTGCGAAAGTGAACGAACTGGTGGTTGAAGAAGCTGAGCCTGAAGCACCTGCAGAGGGTGAAGAAGGCGCCGAAGGTGAAACAGCAGAAGCTACTGAAGGTGAGGAGAAAACTGAAGAAACAAACGAAGCCTCAGGTGAAGAAAAAGCTGAATAATCCCCTTTTTATTTTTCTTTATTAATTTTGTATCCCTATTTTTGCGCCCAATACACTTCCTTCGGGGAAATTAGGATCCAGCTCTAATGCTTTTTTTATGTATTTTTGTGATTCCGCGACATTTCCGAGACGATACTGCAGTGAAGCAATTCGATAATACACATCCCTATACCCTTTATATTTATCCGCCACACCCTGCCAATACTGTATCTCATGCTCTAACCGAACCCGTTCCTGCGATAAATACTGTTGTTGTTTCAATTGCTGCAGTAGAATGACACCCTGCAGAGCGATGAGCATTATTAAAAAAAGAGAGACTACGCTCGTAAGAAATACCTTTATATGCTGCTCTTGCCGAGAAGAAAAACTCGTTTCGGTAATAAATCGGTATATCCTCGGGAATAAAACTGTGAAATTCGGAGATGAAACTCCTGCCTTTTGTTTCATATCTATTATGAAGATAGCATATTTTTTGCTATAAAGTCTACACCATCAGGATCGCTCCAACCACGGCAAGTATGACAGCAATCAGTTTTGTTTTCATATTACTCCGCTCCTTTAATAATAAGTGCTCAAATATCAATACCGAGATAAGGAATGCTTCATTAATGACCGTCACACGACTCACTTCTCCCAATGACAAGCTCTGATTAATAGCTAAATTAGCAAATCCGCCCAATCCTGTTGCCAATAGAACAAATTTCCCATCGTGACGCATTATTTTTATCACACGCTCTTTAAATCGAGGCATAATGATGATATTTATAATCGCGGGAAAAAGAAATACAATAAAAAAAGTCGCGCTCGTAACATTAAAAAAAGTAAATAAATATTTATAAAGAACGATTATAACTGCATAGATTATAGTAGAAATAAAAGTATACAAAATTCCCTTCGACTGATGGATACTCTTAAATTTCTTTACAATCAACCACCCTGCCAATATCGTAAACAGAATACCAAGGGTTTTTGCAAACGTAAATGCCTCATGCAAAAAGATAATTCCTAAAATAAAAACCCATATAAGACGAAATTTTGTCACTGCGCCAACAATAGATGCCTCTAGTGTATTGGACGCTCTAAAATTAAAAAAATTATGAGCAACAATCAGAAGACTAATACATATTCCCAATATCCATCCTGAAATGGATGAAGGAAGGTGCGGTGAAACAAGCATAAAGGGAAAACTAACCACTGCGCCAATAAAACTAAAATAAAATGAAAATGCCCATGAATCCTTTTCTCCTTTCAAAATATGACGAGTCAACAAACCCTGTGCTGTATAAAATACTCCTGAGAGGATAACATAAAGTAGCCACATAGATTATTTTGCGGAAGGCCAGGGCTCAATCATGATTGATTCACCATGCCCCGGCATTTGCTGATAGATTGCCTCCGTCACGAAAGGCATAAACGGATGGAGAAGCTTGAGTTGTACTGCATATAATGAGATAAGCACTGAATAAGAATTGGCATCCATTCTTCCTTTGACATCCTCTATATATTTATCCGCAAATTCATGCCAAACAAACTGATACAGCGTTTGCGCGGCTTCGTGCAGACGGAACGTCTCAATATTCTCTCCCGTTGTACGAGCAAGAGACTCGACTTTCTGAACCCACTTTTTATCTTCTTTTGTTTTTGCTATCTCTGCTAACTTTTTAAAATCATCTTCTATCCTGATCTCTATACCTTCAGGTTTATTCATTTCGATAAATCTGCCGATATTCCACAGTTTATTGGCAAAGAATTTCATCCCACGTATCTTTTCTTCCGCAAGAGGAATATCATTGCCGGCTGCTGTTGAAAAAATGAGGCCGATACGCAATGCGTCTGTTCCGTATTTTTCCGTCCAATCAAGTGGATTGATGACATTCCCTTTGGACTTACTCATTTTCTGTTTATCCGCATCACGCACCAACCCGTGCAATAATACATTCTTAAAGGGCACCTGTCCGAGCAGATAAGTACTCATCAGAATCATGCGCGCAACCCAGAAAAAAAGAATGTCATACCCTGTTTCAAGTACATTCGTCGGATGGAAAGTCTTCAAATCCAGATTTTTATCAGGCCAGCCAAGTGTGGAGAATGTCCACAGTCCGGAAGAAAACCACGTATCAAGTGTATCTGAATCCTGTTCCCAGCCTTCTTCTTCGGGAGCTTCAACTCCACAATAGATCTCATCTCCTTTATACCAAACAGGAATTCTATGTCCATACCATAACTGCCTTGAGATACACCAGTCCCGAAGATTATCTATCCAATGATAGTAAATCTTGGTGAAATGGCTCGGTGTAATACCAATCTGCCCGCTTGCCACGGATTGCTTCATTAATTTTTTTAAGGTCACTTTCTCACCCGATTTGATACCTGTTATCTCTGAATGAGGGAGTACAAACTCTTTATTGACATCAACCATCCACTGTTTTTTAATCTGCGGTTCAATCAGTCCCCCACCCCTATAATTGGTGGCAACTCTATTGGCATAGTGTTCATCTACCTTTACCAGTAATCCCTTTTCTTTCAGTTTCTCAACAAGCGCAGGGCGAGCTTTTTTAATATGCATTCCCGCAAACTCACCAGCAACCGGCAGAAGTAATCCTTTAGAATCGATAATCTGCTCAAATTCAAGATTATGACGCTTCGCAATTTCATAATCCGTTTTGTCATGCCAAGGGGTGATCGTCATAACACCTGTTCCGAAAGACATATCAATCGCCTCATCTTTGATAACAGTCGCTATTACCTTCCCATGTATCCACTCAACTTCAATCTTTTGCCCATGAGTATACTTCTTATATCTCTTATCATTCGGATGCATGACGACGTATTTGTCGCCGAATTTCGTTTCAGGACGCACCGTACCAATCACAAACGGTCCGTATTGAAATTGATAAAACGGCACCGATTGATCTTTCCATTCAATTTCATCATCAGACACAGTCGTTTGCAGATATGGATCCCAGTTCACGACTGTCTCGCCGCGGTAAATAATCCCATCATCAAACATTTTCTTAAATGCTACCCGAACTGCATAATTTCGCTCCTCATCAAGAGTATATGCTTCCCGATCCCAATCAACAGATGCTCCCATACTTTTAATCTGCGCAATGATGGTATCATGACTGTTTTGAGCAAACTTCTCCACTTCTTTTAAAAATGCTTCTCTTCCGAGATCATGCCGGGTTTTCCCTTCCTTTTTGTAAAGGATGCTCTCTACCTTGGATTGTGTCGCGATTGCGGCGTGATCCGTACCGGGAATCCACACAGTCTTATACCCTTTCATCCGATGATAACGGATTAAAATGTCTTGAATAACAAGCATGAGTGCATGACCATTGTGGAGCGTTCCTGTTACATTCGGAGGCGGAAGAACGATAGAATAAGGCTTGCCTTTAGGATTAATATCTGGTTTGAAATAACCCCTTTCTTCCCAATTCTTATATAATTTTGCTTCGTTTTGCTTATGATCGTATGCCTTGTCCATGATGCTGATTATAACATGGTTTGAGATTGCTCCGCCAGATCATAAGCGGACTGACTCACAATGACAGAAATTCTAAGAAGACTCAATAATTATGTTAGGATTTAAGAGGAATTAGTTTATACCCGCGGGTACGGACAGTTTGGATCTCATATTTGGCATCCTGATCCTTTAACTTCAATCGAACTCTCGCCACAAGCCGGTCAATTGCCCAGTCAGAAACACCGAACTCCTGCGACTCGGGCCACACGTATTCGATAATACTTTCCCGTTCACAGATCTCTCCCAGTTGAAACTTCAACAATGTGTAAAGCAGGTTCTCTTTCCTTGTAAGATGAGTTGTTTTCTTTTTCCTCTCCTCCACCTCCTCAATTTGGGAGACATAGGCGGCAAATAGCGGACTAAAAACCTGTAGTTTTCCTCCTATTTCTATCACGATACCAGTATCCCATAAATACTTCGCTGCTTCCTGTTCTGCTTGATCCAGAACCTGACCACGCACTATTTGCATAAGAATATGCTGTTCTTCAATTGACAAGCTTTCCCACAATTCCTCTGACTGCAAAACAATTCGTTCATCGGACAACAGTACTTTCTGCAATGCTTCTTCGGTAACAATATTTTTTTGATTCTCATTTAAGATAATCATCCCCAACTGCAGGTATTGCATATATCCGCCTATGATATTCATAAGGGATGTAACTAATTGAGGAGGCAAATCTAATCTATATCGTTTCCCGTATGCCTCATACACTGTCCGCAGATCTACCACATCAACAGGCTTTGCATACATCGTCTGGGAAAAAACAGAGAGATTAGACCTAGCGCCGGGAAAAATGCTCACCAAACTTCGATAGCTTGTGAAGATATATGCTAAATTACCGTTTGTCGCGTCCTTAAGACCTTGAAGGTTATCAAAAAAAGACGGATTAAATGTCTCCTTCAGTCGATCAAAGCGGAGGAAAAAGATCGTCGGGAAAAATCCACCTTCCACAATCAGCACCAGCGACTGTCTGATGCTATCAATAACGAAAAAGAGATCATTAAACTGGATGCTTTTTTCAAACAAATCCGCAATCTTTGTTTTTGTTTCCTGAGGAAGATCTGCTTCTTCACTCGCGTCAAGAATACGCTTAAACGTCAGTGTCCAGAAAGGATAGATCTCCTGCTCGACCAGATCATTCAGGTCAACGGATATGAAGATATGTTTTTCTTTTTTACTAATGTATGTGGGGATTATCGAGTCGTGGGTCAGAAAAAAACGCAGGAAATTACTGATACCGACACGTTTCATGCCAACAATATTAATACACTGACGCTGCTGAATATATTCTCCCAACTTCTCCGCTTCTTTTTTCTGAAAATCAATCGGATATGTAGCTTCAGTCACTGCAGGTATCATGAGAGTATTGTAAAACGTTTTAACGATTTTGGCAATGTTATGCTATACTACAGATGCAATTTACCTTTTCTGCCATGAAATATATTGACGAAGTTTCCCTCGAAAAAAAGACAATTCTGGTTCGTGTTGACTTCAACGTTTCCCTCAATCCCAATCACTCAATCGCCGATGACGCGCGTATTAAACAATCCATTCCTACGCTAGAATATCTTTTGCAGCACCACAATAAACTTATCCTCATCGCGCACTTCGGTGATCCCGAAAAGCGAAATGCTGCAGATTCTCTCCTCCGAATTGCAAAAAGACTACAACAGTATCTTCCCAAACAGAAAGTCCTTTTAGTAGAAGATTTTCTTTCCGATGCCTCATTATTACAAAGCCAGACAGATAATCAGATTTTACTTCTCGAAAATATACGATTCTATCCTGAGGAAAAAAAGAATGATCTCGCATTTACGAAACAATTGGCAGCGCTCGGAGACGTCTATGTCAATGACGCATTCAGTGTCTCCCATAGAGAAGCAGCTTCTGTCGTCGGATTACCAAATCTTCTCGCCCATTATGGAGGGCTTCTGCTCAAAAAAGAAGTAATGGTCCTTGACGATCTCATGAAACATCCCAAATCCCCTTTTGTCGCTATCATGGGCGGCAAAAAAATTTCAACCAAAATTAAAGTCATTAACAAGTTAAGCAGTATCGCGGATTATGTCCTCCTTGGAGGAGGACTTGCAAACACATTTCTCGCGGCAGAAGGATTCCCCACAGGCAAAAGCCTTGTTTCTGAAGAAGATATTCATTATGCAAACAAACTGATAGCACACGCAAAAAGAGAGCATACACATCTCGTGCGCCCCAAGGATGTCGTCGTTGGAAAAAATCTACAGAGTAAAGAAAGTGAAGTAAAAAAAATTGATGCGATAAATAACACTGATGAAGTCTTAGATATCGGACCGGAAACGCTAGCAGAATTCGGAACACTCATAAGTAAAGCCAAGACGATTATTTGGAATGGGCCTGTCGGCTATATGGAAAATCAGGAATTCAAAAGAGGGACAGATTTTCTTTATTACGCCATCACACAAAACACTGATGCTACATCCATTGTCGGTGGCGGAGATACGCTCGCCGCTATCTCTAAAAAAGAATATTTGGAAAAAATAACACACATATCCACAGGCGGCGGAGCTATGCTTGAATTCATTGAAAACGGCACACTCCCCGGCATTGAAGCGCTTGAGAAAAAATGATCTTTATTTCTTCGAGAAAGATGCCGTAATAGTTTTGTCCGTATTAAGATCCGTTTCATAAGTAAACTTTCCACCCACATCGACTACTCCTTTATCTGATTTAACTAATTGCATCCCATCAGGATATGCTACGGATAACGAATATGGGTTGGAGATAGTGCCGGGCTGTTTATAAAGATACAACTTATACAGGAAAGCAGCGTCTCCGGGATTCATCGCATTAGGAATTCTATACGATACAGTTATCTTTTTTTTACTATTCATGGGAACAGTAATATAAAATCCGAAAATACTTTTTCCGAATCCGACTGTCTCCTCTACTTCAAGTCCTGAAGGAGGAGTAAAGTCAGGAGAAGCAAAGAATGACGCATTGGTAATTGCCGGAAGCAAGGCCTGCTCTTCTCCATCGATAAAAACTGACTGCAATTCAGCACCTTCGGGCAAAATGAAGCGCATGTAATTTTTATACTCTCCCCCAAACGGACTCCGTTCTCCACTCTTATTCTGGTATGTCACTGCTACGGCCCCTTGGAGCGTTCCTTGGGTATCGAAACGAACTGTATGAGACATTACCCTATTTACATAATAATTGGCCTTATTGCCCCCCACATTGGCATCTACGACACCAAGATAATCACGATAGGAATTTTTCTTTTCGCTATTTCTATTATCCAACAATGTCGAAGATAAGCCATTTAATGAAAAAGCATTCTGATGCGCAGTATCAAAGGATGAAACTAAGAGATGCTTCTCTCTCACCGCCGTTTCGATCATCGAGGCCATAGCATTCCAAGAAAACGCTCGTTCCTCAAATAATTTATGCATCATTGCCGTCATAAGACTTCTGAGAAAATCTTTCTTTTGGGTTGAACCGGGGAAAAAATCTTTTTCTACATGTGTCTGTGTCATCAGATAAAAATTATCCGGAGTCACCCGCTCGCCATAATCACGCAGTTCGATCGGACCAAGCACTGACAATAATCCCTTGAGAAATGACGTATCAATTGCGATGACGCCATCCACATCCTGACCTAACTCCATCTTCAGGAACTTCCGTGCTTCTTCAGCATTTGTAACAAAATCAATTGAAAAATTGCTATCACGGAGGGTCCAATGCGATGATCCCATATACCGACGTAATCCAAAAGGCGGATCAACATGTGTTTTTAATTTGCCGTCAGCATCATATACATCAAAAATTTCTAATTTACTAAATTCTCCATTCATCACAGATGTCATACCGAATGAACCAATGAATCCCCCACCCGGTCTGAGCTCCATGTTGTTTTGGAATAAGACAAGATATTTCTTTTTTCCTTCAAATCCAAAAAGTGATGGCCACATATCTATCGTTCCTTCAGCGAGGCGCAATGCCCCCCTGTATCCAACTAATTTTTTCTGTGCTACTTCAGGCAGCGTATTCTCTGCTTGTAGTTTCTGCAGCGTCAATAATGTATTTTTCATAATCGCGGTTGCTTTTAAGAAATCATCTTTCGGATCATTACTTCTTTTGGACGCAATATCCTGCAATAGCTGCAATGCCATAAGAGAATCCTGCTCCACAACGATGACTTCTCTGCCCGTTTTGATGCTTTGCGCAAATTGTCCCGTCTGGTCCGGAAACAGCGCCATAGGAAGCATCAGCCCAGGTATAAGAGATTCTGTCGCTACAAAAGAATAATCTGCCGCCGTCGCAATTCGCTGCGAATTAACAATATTCCCCGCCTCTGCCTGCTTAAGTGACCATGACAAAAGTCCAGCGCCGCTCAAGGCAAGAAGCAACGTAATAATAATTGGAGCGATAAAGAGAGAGAGTGCCAGAGTAAGCAATACAGCTATATTTCGCGACCTTGCTTCCGGATCAAATTCCTTCACCTTCACAATCTTTTTTCTTTTTACGTCAGGTTTTTCCTTGTGCACAAACGTAAATAATCCGATCCGAATACCTAAATCATAATTAGGATATAAATACGTGCCGCCTGAAGGGATGAAATAATTTGCACTCCTTGACGTATGCTTTTTAAAATCTATCTTTAAAAGCGGAGCATGTTTTTGAATCATCCTCGAAAAAGAAATCTGTGAGATAGGGTAGGAGGGAAAAACGTAAAATAGTTCAAACTTTTTTCCAGCATTAAACGCAATAGAAAGAATCCCATGAATGATGTCATCAAGATAGATAGGGTAGAGGGCATCAAGTCCTGAATTTGCTACCTCTACACGTTCATGCAACTGCGCTTCATGAAGGAGACGACTTCCGGCATTGGGGAAAAGGGAAGTGGTAGCAAAAGGTTCTCCATACAAGACAGTATGGATCGGATATGAATTATAGCGCGCAAGCATTTTATGCATCTTGGGAGAACTATGCAATAGCGACATAATAAATAATAATTGAGCAGATGTTTCCTGTGCCTTGGCAGCAAAACTGGATAACAAATCCATCATTTCAGATTCGCCATTATAGACTACAAAAAAATGTGAATACGGGTGATCGGGAATTATCGGGATACGGCGGTGATAGGGGACATGAATAATATTTTTATGCGCAGGGATCATAGCAGCAGTCACCACGACCACGAGGAACTTTTCGGAAAGAAGCGACGCAAGCTTTCCTCCGATAAACCCTTTTTTATCAACAATGAGAATCGGTAATTTTGCATTTTTATCGGTAAAAAATGAAATAGGGGACTTGTCCATATCTCTTATCATACTATGCCCTGATTTTGTCTGCAAATGACCAAAAAGTATAATTTTGAGTTTGATGCTCGCAAATTTTTCGTATATTTTGGGTATTCCTGCGTATCTTCATTTTTTAACCCAAAAAATTATTCGTGTATTTTTCTGATGACTCAAAAGGAACGATATATCAAGCTAATATGATAATTGCGGATGAGTATAAAATAACGAGAATTCGGTAATTATAATACCCAAAAAACGACAAATATTTCTTTTTAATTAAACTGTTTGCCGCAAGATTAAAACTATTTCTTGAATCTGAAAGATTAATAAAAATACAACTGGTGATTTCCTAAATTAAAATATAAATGAAGTAAGCCTGCATTATTTAAGAGAAGATGAGTCGTGCAGTTGCGCCCAGCATAACCCTAATACAAGAGCAAATAGTAACACCCCTTGCTGCAACGTGACAAAATAATGATCAAACAGACTGACAAATAATATGCAAATCAACATAAGGAGAAAAACCGCATATTCTTTTCCCACTGATACATGTCTGCCCATCTTAAAAAGTACAGTGCGGAACGTTTTTATAAGCATCCACACAAAAAGAGATACACCGAGTATCCCCGTCTCAGCAGCAATCAAAAGAAAAATATTATGGACGGGTTGAAAATACAAACCCACGGAAAGCGGTTCTCTGACAGTATTGAGCGCTGGGATAAAGTTACCCAATCCCACGCCGGTAAGAGGATGACTGCGAATGATAGCGAGTGCGTCTGCAATAAGCTCCACTCGATACTGTACCGCTTCTTCAAAAAATGATGTTTCAGCAAAACGGGTGAGAAGTATTTTCAGAAATGGAAGCATCACAACGCTAAGAGTAATGCCTGCAATCGCCGCAAAGAAGATACTTCGTTTATATGATCTTCTTTTTAGGAGAACAGCGAGCACCATACTACTAACAAGGACAAACCACAAAAGAATAACGACACGACTTAACGTCAAAAGGATCGCGATACTATTGAGTACCAATACTGCTGATGAAAAATAACGTATAAATCCTGTTGATTTTCGTATAACAAAAAATAGGATGAATAATGACGAAAGCAATAAAAAGCCGGCAAGAACATTGGGATGCGAAAATGTCCCATATGGACGCAGAAGAAGCATTCCATCAATGGAAGCATTAGCAATCCCAGGAGTAGAACCGGAGAATGTTCTTTCTCCAAGATAATACAACCAGCCATTGAGAGAACTTTGGGATAAATATTGAAAAATGGCCAATAATGATTCAAAGAATGAACTTATGACAAAAAGCATTCCTATCCCGAAAAGCTGAGCAACTGTCCTGATGTATCGGGCGATATAAAGACTGAAAAAAGTTACCAAACATAATTTCAACCATAAAATACTACCAAGTAAAGGACGAATACCAAACAGCGCTGTCTCAAGATAAAATGCCAAAAAAAGCAAAATAAATAATCTGCTTCTTACTTTCTGTTTAAAAGAGGAAAATCCGACTCGTTGAACAAAAAAAATGAATAAGGAGAGTAATAAAACGTCAGTAAAAAAGATCGTAGGGGAAAGATAATCAACTCTAATACCCGAAACAAGAGAGAATGAAGGCCAGAAATGTTTGCCTAATTGTGTGGGAAGAAAAAGCAAGAGTAGGGCAAGGAGAAACGATTCAATCTTACTCGCGGGGTTTAACAACCAAAACCCGCTCTTTTCCTTCTCCGGATGATTCGGAGGTGACTTGCTCATCATTCTGAAGGTAGAGATGAATTATACGGCGCTCCCAGGACTTCAATGAAGAAAGTACCTGCTCGCGCTGTTCTGCGATAACTCGCTCTTTTACCTGCTCCGCAAGATTATGGAGATATTCCGTTCTGTTCTTTTTGTAGCCGTCGACTTCGATAGAAACCCGCATAAATCTGCCGAGCTTCTTAGCAATAGCCAAGGAGAGGATCAATTGCAATGATTCCAACACTTCACCATGATAGCCGATTACCATCCCTGTATCTTTGGTTTCCATCATGACATCAAGCATTTCATCCTGTTCTTCCAAAGAGAAAGTCCCTTCAATTTCCAAAAGTACAAAAAGCTTTTCGATAAGCTGCTCGATATCTTTTCTTTCGTTGTCTGTTAATGCTTGATATTCCATATATTTATTTATATTTACTTACCGGCTTTTTATCAAGAAACGGGAACCAATCGACCATTCCGCCCCATCCTTGAACTAAGTACTGCTGTATGATACCAAAAATTGTAAAAGTATTCCAGTAGAGAGATATGCCTAACGGGAAAGTAAAAGCAAAAAAGCCGACCATAAGCGGCATCATATAGAGCATTTGTGTCTGCAGTGTTGAAGAGAAATCAGGCTCTCCATTTGATTTTGGAGCAGGTTTGTCTGCTGCTTTGGGTGCCATCATCTTTGATTGGATAAGCTGAAGTAAGCCAGTAATGACAGCTATACTTATTGCAAGAATAGCAGCATTCGCCATCATTTCCTGCGGTTTTTGCGCGAGAGAAACACCAAAAAAGTTTCTATCCCACAGCTCTTTCAGTTTAAGGCTATCGGTATATATGTATTTGTTTATGGCATCAATCTTATCTGAGGTAATAGCATGAAGAAGCACCTGATACAATGCAAAAATAATCGGAATCTGCACAATCATGAGAAGGCAACCTGACGCAGGATTAATTTTTTCTTCTTTAAATAATGCAAGCTGTGCCATCTGTTGCGCCTGCATATCATTTTTGTACTTTTCTTTAATCTTTGCGATTTTGGGAGCGACAAGCTGCATTTTCTTTTGCTGACTGAGACTCTGTTGCATAATCGGATAAATAGCGAAACGGATAACTATTGTCAAAAGAATAATACTCCAACCCAAAGCATTTGACACATGCATCGCATGAAGCTGTGTATAAAAGAACACGAGAGTATTTGTTAATGGTTGAATTAAAATAACATCAAAAAAATTCATATCTTAAAAAACGGCTGGCAGTTTATAACTCTTCTTAATGATATCACACTTCCTTTCAAAATGCCTTTCTCTTCAAAAGCGCGTATCGCATACTTTGAGCAAGTTTCTTCATACCGACAGACTGACTTAATCCCCAATAACGTATGGGCAAGTGTATTACCTATTTTTATCACATTGATTATGCTTACTACCAAGAAGCTTTTTTTTGGAGCAGATTCTCTTGATCGAGAAAAGAGAGCAATGTTTGACATATCTCAGGTTGTAATTTGTCTATTATACCTTTTTCCAGAAAAAAAAGCATGTCGTATCCTGGGGTAATATTTTCAAGATGCTGTTCTATACATGATCGAAAGACTCGCCGTATACGGTTTCGTATAACTGCTCTCTTATCAATTTTCTTTGTTACCACAAAAGCAAATCTGCTTTCATTACCATTATTGCGGACATACTTTACTGAAAATAACGGCGTTTTTTTATAGATAGCACGTGAAAGTTTTTGTGTAGAGGGTAGGCGATATGTAGCGGGTAACATAGTACCTTAGGAAACAGTAAGTACTTTTCTTCCTGTTGCGCGACGTCTTTTTATAACAAGCTGTCCGCCATGAGTTTTCATTCTTGATAGAAATCCATGTTTGCGTGCACGTTTTATTTTACTGCCTTTTGTCCTCATTTTTTCCATAAGGCTAATTATAGCATAGAAACAAGGACTACACAATTACTGCCTCGACAAAAAGCAGTTAACACTTGACAAAAAGTTATCCACATTATTTAATAACATACAGTTTTATGACAGAAAATCTCCCTGAATTATGGAACGCAATACTCACTGAACTTAAATCAACAGTTTCCCCTGCAAATTTCGGTACCATTCTTAAACCAACTTTTTTAATTTCTTTGGAAGATAATATCGCTACCATCGGCGCTCCTTCGCAAATGCTTGTGGGTCTTTTACAAAAACGCTTTTCCGAGCAAATAAGCACATTACTTACAAAACATACCGGAAAAGAAACTGATCTAATTTTTATTGTTAAATCTAACCCGCAACTACAGAAGACAAAAGAAGCAGAATCTCCGTTGTTTGATAAAGAACCTACTACCCCCAACACTCAGCCACCCAAACCGATTGTCGGTCATTTGCCCAGAGTGCGGCAAGATTTTACCTTTAACAACTTTGCCGTTTCCAGCACAAATCAGCTCGCATTTGTCTCCGCGCAAAAAGTAGCTGAATCCATAGGGCAATCATACAATCCGCTTTTTATCTATGGGCCTGTTGGGGTAGGAAAAACACATCTTATGCACGCAATTGCAAATAGCGCGTATTATCAATCACCTGAAAAGAAAATCATTTATATCACCAGCGAAGAATTTACCAATGAAGTCGTCGAAGCAATAAAAAATAATGACACTGCCAAAATGAAACGCCGATTCAGATCTGCGTATGTCCTCATTATTGATGATATCCAATTTATTGAAGGAAAAGAAAAAGTACAAGAAGAACTTTTCCATACATTTAACTACCTTATTGATAAAGGGTCACAAATATGTTTGACATCAGACAGACCACCGCAGGAAATAAAAAAAATTGAAAAACGTCTTTCTTCACGATTTGCCGGGGGACTGACTGTCGATGTCGGAGCTCCTGATCTCGAACTCAAAACCGCAATTCTTCTCAAAAAAGCAGAGAAGCTCGGACATGTATTACCTACTGACGTTGCTTTGTTTATGGCAGAAAATGCTGAGGATACACGAAGTTTGGAAGGTTTACTCCTAAGAATTCTCACCCAAGCAACCACACATAATCAACCCATCGATATGGAGCTCGCACAAATAGCGCTGGGCAAGATGGTAGAAGAAAAAAAAGTAAATCTACATACCGATGATATTGTTAAAGCAGTTTGTGATTTTTATTCTATAAAAATGACGCAACTCAAAGGCCCAAAACGTGATGCTTCGTTAGTGAGAGCAAGACAAGTGTGTATGTATTTATTATATACAGAGATGAAGACAACACACATGGAAATAGGCAATCTTTTAGGAGGAAGAGATCACACGACAATTATGCATGGTGTGGAAAAAATCCGTTCTCTTGTGGAAAAGAAAGAGAAAGTGAGTGAGGATATCTTGGGGATAAAACGTGTAATACTTGCATAACATGTGTATAACCATACAAAGTAATCTTATCCACAAGTTATACCCAATTTCATACACATCTTTTCCACATACACTTAAGGGTAAATTAATAAATAAAAATTACATATTATGACACGTAAGAAGGATGTTTTTTAGCTCAGACGATTTTCTTATAAGCTTTATGCTTCTTGCATTTTTCCACTTTTCCATATACACTACTACAACAACAAAAATATATATATGAAAGTTCAGATATTAACGGCAAACATACAAAATAAACTATCTTTTCTCAATAAAGCAATCTCTTCCAAACCACAATTACCTGTACTACAGAACTTTCTCATAGAAGCAAAAGGGGATAAGGTGAAGTTAAGCAGTACTGATCTTGAGATTGGTATAGAGGTATTTGTTTCAGCTATTATTCATGAAGAAGGAGAAACAACGGTACCGGCACGTTCATTTACTGAATTAGTAGGGTCTCTTACGGATGAAAGTCTGACACTTGAAACAGATGAAACGACTCTTGAGGTCCGAACCAAAAGAACGAAGAGTATCTTTCAAACAATTACAAGTGAGGAGTTTCCTAAGTTATATGAAGAAAAAGGAGAGCAGCTTGCTGTTTTGAATGGTAAGGATGTGCGAAAAGAATTATCTTCTGTTGTTTTTTCTGCAAGCAGTGATACGACACGACCTGCTTTATCTGGTGTATTGGTGAGAAAAGAAAATGAAGGTTTTCTCCTTGTCGCTACGGACGGTTATAGGTTGTCACTGCGTCATTATAAAATCACGGCAGATCAGGCAGGTGACTCAGCATCATTTATCATTCCTGCAAGAGTATTTAAAGAGTTGCTTTCATTAAAAGATGATACAAGCGATATCATCATGTATGTATCGCACGCAAATAATCAGATTGTTTTTCAACAAGGAGATACGACATTGATAGGAAGATTAATAGAGGCAGAGTTTCCGAATTTTGAAAAAATTATTCCTTCAGACTTTTCGGTAAGTGTTTCTTTTGAGAGAGATGAGTTATTGAGTGCCGTGAAGATTTGTTCTATATTTGCCAAAGATTCCGCAAACATTATTAAACTAGCATTAACCGCTGATAGTATTACTGTCTCTTCAGGATCATCTGCAGTGGGGGAAAATACTGTCCGGGTAGATGCCAAGCTGAAAGGGGAGGAGAATGAAATTGCGTTTAACGCGCGGTATCTTCTGGATGTATTGAGTAATATAGAAGAAAAAAATTTGGTATTTGATATGATCGGTCCCTTAAATCCCGGTGTCTTTAGAATTGATGGAGACACATCCTATCTTCATATGATCATGCCGATACGAGTGCAGGAGTAATTTGTGTATTAGTACTCCCATGTGATAGGAACATGAGTAGGATCATATCCTTCTGAGCGTATAAATTGTTCTATTTTTGCTTCATAATCAGTTTTATTATATTTTTTACCTGATATGTTTCTTACTACATAGACAACCGAGTCATCACTATTAACATCATAATCAAGAAGAAGGCCATCAAAAGCGTATGGAAGTTCACTTGTAAAAGGATATAATCGTTCTCGTTCTTTAACTTTTTGATTTACCTTAGAGGTGTTAATCACACCATCTTCCATCTCTTCCTTAAATGGAGATATTTTAGGATTTGATAACTCATCCCGTAGTTGTATTTGTATATTTGTTGTTTTATTTTTATATATGGTTAATATTTTTTGGCTGGAAGATAGAAGCTGGGAAGAATGGAAGTTATTCTAAACACCATTAAACTTCCAGTTTCCAGCTTCTAACTTCCATTCTTTACTTCAACAACTTCCTGATATCCTCAATCAGGATTTCCCGGTCAGGATGATATTTCCCATTAAGCTTTGGAACCTTTCCCTCAGGATCTTCATAATTTAACCCTGAATAGTAAAGGATCGGCATATTTTCCTTATTATACCGGCAGCGGATA
>CAZLSZ010000004.1:0-64968 GCA_964562445.1 uncultured Gammaproteobacteria bacterium | reverse complement strand
TATCCCAAAAAAAAGACTTCCCGCACACCCAGCTCTTTTGCTGAAGCAAGGAGTTCCTCTCGCCTGATCTCCCCCAAAGATCGATCTTCATCGCTGCTATTCTGCCCTGCATCTCCATCCGTCACACAGATAAGATACACATCCTTCCCATCCCGGGCAAAAGAGGCGAGTGTGCCTCCCGGACCAAAAACTTCATCATCAGGATGTGCAAATATACCGACTACTGTGTGCATATATGCATATTATACCAAGGATTTATTAGCTGTGGATGCGAAATGTGTATCAAAAGAGGGGAGAGGAAAAAAATTTTCTTTCCGACAGGGGAGACATATAACTAATAACTTAGAACTAAGAACTAAGAACAAAATTTTTATGTGTCATCCTCGCGAATGCGCCATGCCCGCAATGCTACGCATAACGTTTGCAGGCGGGGGGATCTCTTAGGGCAAAACTGCAATTTGTTTCTTGAAAATAAAACTTGACGCTATTATAGACACTTATCCACATTAGCCTCAGAATAGTGTTATACAGGCCTATCCATGGTTACATTTAGCATCTATAGGATGTTTTCGCCAGTATTCCGTGAAAACACGCTTTTAATCCCGTGAAAAGTGATCAGTTTGATATAGTTATACTATGGGATATAAAATATAGGCCTCTCCTCTACTTTACTGTTCAACCCGACCCGTAAATGTGGACTTTGCAAGCATGCCGTCAACAATA
Organism: uncultured Gammaproteobacteria bacterium; assembly: GCA_964562445.1. GTDB lineage: Bacteria > Patescibacteriota > Microgenomatia > Levybacterales > UBA12049 > JACDET01. The sequence goes on along the minus strand of CAZLSZ010000004.1, from coordinate 64,245 downwards.
TTTTTCGGAACATATTCATACCGTGACGGTTCCATATAATAACTTGCGCGACCCTTGGTAAGACTTCGAAGCTGAGTCGCGTATCCGGAGAGTTCTGACAGAGGTACCTGCGCGAGAATAATTGTCGTATTCCCCCGCTCTTCAGATCCGCTGATCTGCGCACGTTTCGAAGACAAATCGCCGATAACTTCACCCATATATTCACTCGGCGTGGTGACTTCAACTTTCATAATAGGCTCAAGAAGCGTAATGCCTGCTTTCTTGGAAGCTGCTTGAATAGCCTGACTTGCCGCGATCTTAAAGGCCACCTCACTCGAGTCGACATCATGATAAGATCCATCATAGCAAGTAACTTTGATATCAATAAGCGGGAATCCGAGGAGAACACCATTGGAAAGCGTCTCTTTTACCCCCTTCTCTACCGCCTTTACAAATTCAGCAGGAATTGCTCCTCCTTTGATCGCATCGACAAATTCATACCCTTCTCCCCTTTCCTTCGGTTCAATTCTGAGGAAACAATGACCATACTGTCCCCTACCTCCGGACTGTTTGATGTACTTCCCTTCTGCTTCTGCTTCACGCTCAATAGCTTCTTTGTACGCTACCTGTGGTGCACCGACATTCGCATCCACACTAAACTCCTGTTTCATACGATCCACCATAATTTCCAGTTGCAACTCCCCTATTCCGGAAATAATTGTCTGGCCTGTTTCATGGTTCGTTTTCACGGTAAATGTAGGATCTTCCTCTTGAAGTCTCTTAAGCGCGTACCCGAGCTTCTCCTGATCAGTCTTTGTCTTCGGTTCAATAGCAAGTGAAATAACCGGCTCCGGGAAGGTAATTTGCTCCAGAATAATCGGCTTTGCTTCATCACAAAGCGTATCGCCTGTGATGGTATCTTTCAAGCCGATGATAGCCACAATCTCACCGCTATATGCTTCTTTAATCTCTTCGCGGTCATTCGCGTGCATAAGAAGCAGACGACCGATACGTTCTTTTAATCCTTTGTTAGCATTATACACATATGATCCAGCCTCAAGCTTCCCTGAATACACGCGGAAATACGTAATTTTACCGACATGCGGATCATTCTGTATCTTAAATGCCAAACCTGCAAATGACTCTTCTTTGGTGAGCTGGCGTACTTCTTCAGCTTCTGTCTTTGGGTTGACACCTTTTACGGATGCTAAATCCTGCGGCGATGGGAGATAATCAACAATTGCGTCCAACAGCGGCTGAACACCTTTATTGCGGAGAGAGGTGCCTGCATACATCGGTACCAATTTATACGCAATGACGGCAGCACGGAGGGCTTTTCGCAGTTCTTCGAGTGTCGGCTCTTCGCCGTTGAGATACTTTTCAAGAAGTGCATCATCAGTTTCGGCAATTTTCTCAATCAATTTATTGCGGTATTCTTCAACCTGTTCCTTCATATCTTCAGGAACTTCATCTTTTACTTCATATTTCGCACCTTGCTGATCAGAACCATAGATAAAGGATTTACGGGTAAGTAAATCGACATTCCCTACATAAGAACTTTCAGCACCAATCGGAAGAACCATAATAGCAGGATTCGCGCCAAGTCTATCCTCAACTGTCTTCACGGTATGGAGAAAATCCGCACCCATTTTATCCATCTTGTTTACAAAACAGAGACGCGGGACACTGTATTTGTCTGCCTGACGCCATACTGTCTCTGACTGAGACTGTACACCTTCTTCAGCGTCAAGAACAGTAATACCGCCGTCCAGCACACGAAGGGAACGCTCTACCTCAGCCGTAAAGTCTACGTGGCCCGGAGTATCAATGATATTGATACGATACTCAACACCTTCATTTGGGCCCATTGTCGGCGTCCAAAATGCCGTGGTGGCAGCAGAAACGATCGTGATTCCTCTCTCCTGCTCTTGTTTCATCCAGTCCATCTGCGTATTCCCGGAATCAATATCTCCTAATTTATATGTACGTCCGGTATAAAAAAGAATTCGTTCTGTCGTGGTGGTTTTCCCTGCGTCGATATGCGCAATAATTCCGATATTTCGGATACGATCAAGAGGCATATTTCGCTTATTGTTATCAGCCATAGGTTAAGAAAAAAAGTATCCTGCATTGCAGGACTGAAAAAATTATAACATATATTCCGGATGTTGACTAGATGAAATTACAAATCCTTATACCCTTCCCCATCGTTTATCAATAAAAAACATGATGAGAAGGCCAAGTGGCATATAAAAAAATAATAATTTCGGATAATACGCCATACTTAATACGCTGAGCATATTAATAAAAGAAATATAGCCTAATAATTCCCCTTTTTTATACTTTGCGGCTAATAAGAAAATACCGAGAATAAATACCATAAAAGCCGGATATGAGTATCTATAGCTTGATACCATTATCCAAGGCTCTGGACTGCAAGGAGAAAGCAGATAAACAACGTAACTACATATTCCAATCAAAAATAATCGCGCAATAGAATCATAGGTAAGATGCCTTTTTATCAAGTATTTATAAACGATATATCCGATAGCAACAAATACAGAAAAAAACCAAATTTTATACTCTCCAAATCCTGCATTAAATTGACCTATTGGGTGTGTCAACCAAATATCAAACGCATTCTTCCCGCCATAGATATCAAATCCAGGAAAACCTAATAACGGAATAGGATAAAAAGGATTGTTTGTATAGAGATAATTCCGGACATACCATATCCCTCCAAATACTAAAAATGGCAGCATAAAACTCACTACCCTTTTCATCGAGACATATGCTCGGAGACGAAAAATATACGCGCCCAAAAGAATAACAAAATAATAAACACCCGGATACTTGGAGCCAATAAGCATGCCGCCAACAATGCCGAGAATGACAAAATATCGTATTGTTTTTTGCGGCCTTTCCAAAAGTAGAAGTAACAACCCAAACCATACTCCCACCCATACATCAACACTTACCACATTGAACCAACGAAGGATAATTGTCGTAGTGCAAAACGTGAGAGCATATAATAACGCGTACTCTTTGGGTAATTTATATACCCGTCCAAGACGGAACAACACAGAGAAAAGAATAAGTGAGGCAAAAATATTAGCTACAGTAGGAAATTTAGCAAAAACAAAGAGTGCATTGATAATCTCAGATGAAGCCGGATAATGCCACTGCGGAATATACTGTACAACTTTTCCCGTATTCGGGCGTATACTTTGGAGATCCCACATCTTCGGACTTTGAAAAACATCCCCTCGTATAATACTCTCAGCAATTGGGATATGGTAATCCCAGCTATCACTGTCTTGCGGCAGGCGTGTCTGTACCCCCATATATATTCCGTAAACAAGATAGTATATTGCAAGTAATATACAGAGATTAATTATCGTCCGTATTGTTTTCACTGTCTTATATTAACATACATTTTACGCATCTAAATATGTGTTTTTCTTTGACTTTTCCTACTAAAACCCATACACTAAAATTAAGCCGTATTGTATTAATAACGGTATACTTGTTATGGAAGGAACTGTCCCATCGATTAATTTATTACCAAAAAAAGGCGAAAGCTTCTTTACGCATTTTTTTAATTGGACAATCAGCATTGGTCGATTACTCATTATTCTCACTGAATTTGTCGCGTTAGCAACCTTTTTATCCCGATTTAGCCTTGACATGCAAATTGTCGACTTACATGACAAAATAAAACGTGATGCAGCTATGCTTACGCAAATGAAGCCTGCCGAAGAAAATTTCCGAAATCTTCATACACGCTTGGAACTCATCGAAAAATATAAAACACTCGGCAGCAGGACGCCTACGCTCTTTACTGATATCGCCAATCTCGGACGGGGCAATATAACATTCAAAAATCTTACGGTAGGACCGGATACTGTCAAAATAGAAGCTCAGGCGATATCATCCTCCGCGCTATCACAATTCACCGCATCTCTTAAGAACCAACCATCAGTTACATCAGTATCCATAGACAAGGTAGAAAATGAGACATCCAAAGGAATGATTACAGTTTCTATTACGGCAACATTGGAAAAGGCAGCATATGATAAATCCACCCCAGAGAATAATCAACGTGATACCGACAGAGACACCCAGCAGGATCTCAATATGAATTAATATGAAATTACCGAAACCAACCAATCAACAATTATCACTGGCAAAATATCGCGAATATCTGAAGCTGCTTCCTCCCCAAGAGAAAGAAAACGCCACAATGTTTATCTATATCGCGTTAACATTCGGCGCATTAGCTTTTTTCGGACTATTTGCTATTAATCCTACAATAACGACAATAATAAAATTACAAAAAGAGCTAGAGGAAAATAAACAGGTATCAAAACAACTGCAAGAAAAAACGCAAAATATGAGTAATCTCCACCAACAATATTCTGAAATTGAACCTGATTTGAAATATGTTTATGACGCAATCCCCAAGACAGCAGAAGCGCCGCTTCTTAGCGCACAAATTGCTGCGCTTATAAAAAAACATAATCTATCCGTAGAATCATATCGTGTCGCGCAGGTAGAATTGATGAAAGAGAAAAATATAGCCAGAAAACCGACCTCATTTATTTTCACATTACAAACCACAGGGAATTATGACCAAATGCTTACGTTCTCACATGACCTTGCTAAACTAAGTAGAATCGTTACGATAGAATCTATGAGTATAGGAAGGGATATTCGAGAAAATAATTTAGTTCTGACGATCAGAGGGAGACAATACTTTTTACCATAAATATGAGACACAAAAAATCAAATTTTCAAAAAGATATTTTATTTATCATTATTTCATCATTTATTGTTGTACTTGTGTGGATAGGATTTAATATTCATCATGTATTGGTGACATCAACTATTGAAGAAGAAATTCAACTGCATCTTGAACCGATAAATGGCGCTTTTGATACCCAAACAATACACCAAACAAAAAATCGACTTCGGGTGGATCCTCTCTATGAAAAAACAGGGAATGTGCAGCCTACTCCGCTACGAAACGTTACTGAACCATCAAGTTCTCCACGCCCAGAACAGACAATTATGCCGACAAAACAAGTAACACCATGAGAAATAATAACTCACTATTAAATAGACGTCTACCTACCTATGCAGGATTATTGGTCATGCTCATTGCCATAGGGATTACTGTTACGCTCAGCAGAAGCTCCTTTATAAATGTCAGTAAAGCAACCATCGGCAGCGTTCCTAAAAATGTGCTTGTCAGTAACATTACAGAAAACTCATTTACTGTCTCTTATCAGACGGATGAACGGGTAAAAGGTATGGTTTCCTACGGCACACAGCCTTCCCGAGATCAAATAGCATTTGATATAAGAGACGGAAAAGAGATGAATGGAGAACGTATGGTACATTATGTCACTGTCAATAATCTACAACCGGGCACAAAATACTATTTTACCGTCGCATCCGGAGAGGAAATCGGCACAAATAATGGGACACCATATCAAGTTTTTACACCCAACACCATGGCAAATCCTCCTCAAGAAAATGGTACGCTAACAGGAAGAGTGTCATATGCTGACGGGACATTACCCACCGAAGGAATTGTAACGATAAATGGAGAAGGCACACAGAAATGTACCGCACTCATCCAACAAGACGGATCATATACTATCCCCCTCACGCAATTGCGATCTACAGATCTGCAATCGTTTATTCATTTAACACCTGAATCTATACTTACGTTAGATATACAAACAGGCTCCTTGCAGTCAACCGCAAAAATTGCAGCGAAACAAATACAAGAAATTCCACCCATAGTTCTTTCGCAAAATTATGATTTTACCATCAGCCCTGATGAATCGGCTGCACTTACGGATATAAATAACGCAAGTAATGCTGCCAGTTTCCCACCAGAGGAGCCCGCAGCGCCAGTATCATCACCTGAGATCGCCACCCCGAGAGACAAACAAGAATTTAAAGATGATCAGCCATTATTTAAAGGGAAAGCGCTGCCAAATACTGATATAGAACTCATCATTAATTCTCAGCAGGAAATAGCTGTGAAGCTGCAAAGTGATAATGAAGGACGTTGGGAGTTTAGACCGCCCATGGCGCTTGAACCGGGTAATCATACCATTACTATTGCTTCTATTGATGCACAGGGTATCCAACAGACCATTACAAGATCATTTACCGTTTATGCTGAAGGAAGTCAATTTATCGAACCTTCGGTCATACCAGTTGCAAGCGCGTCAGCAACACCCCCGCCACCCACCATAACACCTACACCGTTCGTACTGCCATCACCTACGGCATCTCCTTCTGCCATTCCAAGCCCGACATTTGAACCATCGCCTATTGCATCACCTCCGGCAAATCAAGGAAATGATATACAACCGACAGGTAGCTCGATCTTCCTGAATGGTTTTATCGGTGCAATTACCGCATTAGGTGTTGGCACCTTGCTCTTTCTCTTTACTGCTATATAATAAGAAAATCACAAATATACGATGAAGATTGCAATAATCGGCGCGGGATTTACAGGACTGAGCGCCGCGTATACATTAGCAAAAGAAGGACATGATGTAGCTGTCTTTGAAAAAGAACCTCAACCGGGAGGACTTGCGCTGGGGTATCACGAAAAGACATGGGATTGGTCTATGGAAGCACATTATCATCATTGGTTTACCAATGACAGACATGTTCTCCAGTTAGCAAAAGAAATCGGACACAATGTCCTTATCAAAAGACCAAAATCCTCCGTATACGTGGATGGAGAAATTTTTCAGTTTGATTCCCCCCGAGAAGTACTACGTTTTCCCAAACTCTCATTTGGAGAGCGTTTCCGCATGGCAGCAGTTGCCGGACTCATACGATATAACCCTTTCTGGAAACCCCTTGAACGTTTTAATGCAAGTACTTTTTTGCCAAAAACAATGGGAGAAAAAGCATACAAGATGATTTGGGAGCCTCAATTTATCAACAAATTCGGAAAACACGCGGAGGATGTATCACTTGCGTGGTTATGGGCACGACTTGCAAAACGGACCCCATCGCTGGCCTATCCTGAAGGTGGATTTATGGCATTTATGCATCACCTTGTTACGGAAATTGAAACAATGGGAGGAGAAGTTACTCTTAATGCAGAAATTATAGAAGTGAAAGATAACCATGAAGTATCAATAAAATATAAACGTAATAACAATCAGTATAAAACCGCGAAATTCGACAAAGTACTCTTTACTCTTTCTTCTTCTCTCTTTCTAAAAATCGCACCCCAACTTCCTCAAACATATAGAGATAAATTTCGTCGGTTAAAAAATCTCGGAGCAACAAACCTTATTCTTCGTTTAAAAAAACCTTTTTTTCCAAATAACACATACTGGCTGAGTATCTGTGATACAACCTCACCTGTGATGGGAGTGGTAGAGCATACCAATTTTATGGATAAAAAATATTATAATGATGAACATCTACTGTATCTGGGCAATTATTATGAAACAGATGATCCGCATTATCTTATGGGTAAGAAAGAAAAATTAACACTCTTTGATCCGTTCCTCAAGAAACTCAATCCTGATTATCGAAAAAATCTTATCGGGTACGAGCTATTCAAATCTCCTTTTGCACAACCCGTCATTCCGACTAATTATTCAAAAATGATCCCACCTATACACACGCCATTACCGCATGTATACCTCGCAAATATGCAGCAGGTATATCCTTGGGATCGTGGGACGAATTATGCAGTGGAATTAGGACAAAAAGCTGCAAAGATAATACTGGAATGAAAAAAACTGCTCAAATTATTATCAACACCCGTTATATCCTCTTTTTTTTGCTATTTATCAGTATACTTTTCCATTTTTTTAACCTGAACTGGGGAGCGCCTTTCTATTTCCATCCTGACGAACGAAACATCGCTTCTTCAGTCGCGCAATTACAATTTTCCGCAGAAATGAATCCTCATTTTTTTGCCTATGGCTCGCTTCCTATTTATATAATTTATTTCACCGGTGTTGTGTGGAACTATATAAGCTCCGGAGACACTTCGTATCACGTTCCTTTCTCACAAGCGATTATAATCAGTAGAATTTTTTCCGCGCTTTTTGCGACAGCACTTATACCGTTGATTTATATTCTTGGAGAAAAACTTCATAACAAAAAAACAGGAATAATTGCAGCTGCGTTTATGACATTCAGTCCCGGGGTAATCCAATTTGCACATTTCGGGACATTTGAAATGTGGCTAACTTTTTTCAGCGCAATACTTTTTTGGTGTTGTATCAAAATAACAGAATACAATTCCCTTCGCTTTTTTGTGTATGCATCCTTTATCCTAGGAATATTATTCTCCATAAAAATTACAACTCTCGTTTTATTCCCACTCCCATTTATCACGTATGGCGTTCACTTATTGAAAAAAGAAAGTGTTATGAAAAAAACATTCCGAATTTTTTTTCTCTTTCTCATCTCAGCATGTATAATTTCTATAATCTATACGGCGACAAATCCGTATGTCTTTATTGATACCCCTGCATTTAAAGCAAGCATGGATTATGAAACAAGTGTCGGGCTAAACACGCTTCCGGTTTTTTATACTCAAGGATTTTATGATACGATTCCCGTTTTATATCAACTCACACATATATTCCCTTTCATTATTAATCCTCTGATGACTATTGTGGGGGGGATGGGAATAATCTATTTTCTTTTTGTTTTGATGAAAAAACGCAATATGCAATACTTTTTATTACTAAGTTTCTTTTTTATTCTCTTTCTTTCACAAGCATTTCTTTTTATTAAATGGACCAGAAACATGATACCGACCCTTCCCTTCCTTTTTCTCATCCTCGCTCTTGCATACTCTCATGCAAAAAAGAAATACATGTTTCTCAAACACGCATTATGGATAGTTATTCTCTTTGGAGTAAATTTCCTTTTCGCATTTTCTTATTTTATAACTGCATTTGTCATGCCGGATACACGTCTTGCTGCATATGCGTATGCTACAAAAATAATACCTGACAATGCGCGTATTCTTTCTGAAATGTATGATCTGGGTATAACACCATTTAATACAAAATATAAAACAATCACACTTTTTAATACATATGATCTGGATGCATCATCGGATGAATTTAATAAACAATCATGGGAGAAAGCACTCGTTGACTCGGATTATGTTATTCTCCCGAGTCAACGAGTGCTACAGACACGAATAAAAAATAAAAACCGTTTTCCTATCGGGAATGATATCTACTTAAAACTTGTGGAGAATAAGTCGTCTTTTCAAAAGATATATGAAACACCATGTAACATATTCTGTAAAATTACATACCTTGGAGATCCTATTTACAGATATGAACAAACAACCTCAGTTTTTGACAGACCTACCGTAATGATATTTAAAAAATCTTTTTGAGGTTTGATTAACGATCAGATAAATTATATATGTTTACCGCTTTTCTTATTACGCTACTCCCTACACTTCTCGCTTATATTATATTAACGAAAATAAAAATACACATAAAAAGCATCTATCTAAAAATGTCATTCGCATGGTTTATAGGCATTTTTTTCTTTTCAAATATTACATTTTTAATTGCCCTTTTTATAAAACCATATACATACTCGGTGCTCGAGAAAGCAACATATAGCACATTAGTATTTACCATTGTAATACTAACGTTATTTTATAAAGAACTACTCCACTACTTCATGCAAATAAAAAAAAATAAACATCTAAAAAAACTGACAAAAGCAGATATTATTATTATTTTTTTCAACTTTTTTTTCTCGTATCTTTTATTTACACCGCATATACAATTGTTCCAAGACAAAATTTATACTAGTCCTATTTATTGGGACTATCATTGGCACATGCAGATAATTCAGGGTTTTGTCGCAGGAGATAACTTTCCTCCAGAAAATAGCGCATACGCAGGTATTCCCATGCTCTATCATTTTTTCGGTGATTTTGTCATGGCCATGTATCAATCGGTTGGACTCAATATTGCCCAAGCAATAACTATTCCCAGTATTCTTTTTCTCTTCATTCTACTTACCACAATTGTGGGTTCGTGCAGCGAATATTTTAAATCAAAAATTACCGGTTTTATCGCAGTATTACTAAGCGTCACATCAAGCAGCGGACATTTTATTTATTATTTTTTACAAAACAGAGACATACCGCTACCATTACAATTCATTAATATCATTACCAATGATATACATCCTTGGTATGCATCGCACATACAACATAGTCCGTTTCATTACAACGGTACATACTTTAATCTTTTTTACTTTATTGAAGAAAGACACCTTTTACTGGGGAGTATATTTTTACTATTAAGTTTTTGGATCATCTATAATAGAAGGCAATTATCAAATAAACTATTATTTTTTATTGGTGTAGGTATGGGTCTTTTCTTTTTCTGGCATACATACGTCACAATGTATGTACTACTGATCATTGGATTACTTCTGTTTTTTGATACATATCGAAAAAAAACAATTTATTTATTCTCCGGTTTTTTCATTATATTTTTATTGCAATATATGGTGATTATTCATACGATACATACCTATAGCGGATTTATAAAAGATACTACTTCATATCCCATTATAAATTTTAATTTTTCTGGTAATCCCAAAGATACTTCGCTTATAGGAAGAATTATTTTTGTGATTTCATTCTATTTATTTGCATATGGAATTAAATTATTTTTATTTCCTATTAGCATATATTATATTTACAAAAACAATAAATATTTAGCAAAAATATTTTTCTTTGCAATAATTCCCATTTTCATCGTTATTAATTCATTACAAATTTTTGCTTCTGGAGTAGGAGAAAATCATAAATTTCTCCTCAATATGAATATATTGGTAAATATTGTTACAGCATACGGAGTATTTTTATGTTTTAAAAATCATAAAAAATTACTCGGATATATTTTGCTATTCCTTCTGACAATATCAGGAATTATAGAACACATGCCCTTCATAAATTCAGTTCCTTCAAAATACTTTGGAGACTACTCTCAAACATCATACGCAAAAGAAATTCAAAGAACCATCCCACGTGATGCTGTCACATTATCAAAAGATGAAAAACAATTCTATCTTGCAGGAAGAAAATTATTTATAGGAAGTGCCGTCCTACCCACAGACGGAATCGATAAAAAACAACGTATGGATATTGCTCAAGAAATATATCGCGCCGATAAAAACACATTCTGTGCGTTAACAAAACAAAATACTATCGACTATGTGGTTTTCTTTGAAGGAGAGAATGCACAAATGAGAAAACGTTACAAATTTATACTAAAAAATTACCAACACAATCGTTATTTCGTGAATGTTGAAGAAGTATGTTCGGATAAATAAAGATATGCTATCCTAATATTATGCGCAAACATGCATCAAAATTTTTTCTCATCGGTATATTTCTTATCGCTTTTTTCTTTCGCTTTTCAAATATAAATTGGGACCAAGGACATCATCTGCATCCTGACGAAAGATTTGTCACGATGGTAGGCATTGCCATGAAACCCATGAGTACATTTGGACAATATCTGGATCCTCAGACATCGACATTTAATCCCGCAAATATCGGATATCCATTTTACGTATACGGGACATTCCCTATCGTCATTACAAAAATTATTGCAATGAATACAGGGACAGATACCTACGCTGATTTCACCTTGCTAGGAAGAATGCTCTCTGCGATATTTGATAGCCTTGTGATCCTTTATATTTTCAAAACACTAAAATTACTTGAAAAAAAACATTCTTTATCAAGAAATATAAAATATTGGGGTGCGTTTTTCTATGCGATAGCTGTTCTTCCAATTCAGCTATCGCACTTCCTTGCTGTAGATACGTTTCTCAATTTTTTTACGTTCTCTTCTTTCTACTATATTGTACTGTATTCATATTTACGAAAAAAAAGATATATCATTATTAGCGCAATACTTTTCGGTTTTGCATTAGGTTGTAAAATTAGCGCGATTTATTATATTCCCCTCATATTATTATTTCTTTTTAAACCGCTTACCGAAGAAAAAAAACAATTCACGAAACATCTTTTATACAGAATAAAAATGTTTTCCTTTTTTGGTATTATCGTATATATTGCTGCGCGAATTGCTGATCCGTATCTTTTTCAAAACGCAAACTTTTTGGATATCACCCCCAACAAATTATTCTTGGATAATCTTAAAACACTGCAGTCATGGAGCAACCCTGAAGCATGGTTCCCACCCGGCGTACAATGGATACATAAACCCCCTATTCTGTTTGCCCTTATCAATATTATTTTCTTTGGGTTAGGAATATTCTATGCTGCTCTTACCGGATGCGGCATACTTGTGACGATAATGAAAAAAAAGCATTGGGATTTTATCAGTATCATTGTATGGATGGTGTTCTTCTTTATCTATCAATCGACACAGGTCTCAAAGACAATGCGATATTTTCTGTTTCTCTATCCATTCTTTGCGATATTTGCTGCAATCGGATATATAGAACTGACAAAACGTGGGAACAAACTTATACAAATAATACTCCTCTTATTTGTACTTATATGGCCGCTTATGTTTTATTCTATATATACAAAGCCGCATACACGTACAACCGCAAGCCAATGGATGCATACATTTTTGCCAGATGGAAGTACATTATTAAATGAACATTGGGATGACGCTCTTCCTCTTCCCGGAAATTACAAAATACAAAAACAATTTATGATGGATGAATTGAAAGTATATGATCCTGATACTGCAGAGAAATGGACAATTATAAATGAGCAATTGGAAAAGAATGACTACATTATTCTTTCATCAAATAGAGCATGGGGCAGCATCCCGACAGTACCGGAAAGGTATCCCAAAATGACAGTTTTTTATGATAATTTATTATCCGGAAAAAATGCATATAAAAAAGTAGCAGAATTTACATCATATCCGTCTCTTGCATATCTGGGTATACCGCTTACAATAAATGATGACTGGGCAGAAGAAGCGTTTACTGTTTATGATCATCCAAAAGTGATGATTTTTCAGAGGCAAAAAGAGTAGTAAATACAGAAAGAATTTTTTTATCGGAAAACTCCTCTTCAATAACATGTTTTGCTTTTCTATATGCATCTGGTTTTTTAAGTATTTTTATACAAGCATCTGCTATCGCTTTACTGTTTCGTAATGGAACAATTTCTCCCATATGCGTTTGCTGCACACACACTCTTACTCCGGGTAAATCAGATACGATAACCGGAACACCTAATAGCATCGCTTCCACCTGCACCATCCCAAATGCCTCTGTCGAATTTATACTCGGAACGACCAAAACATCAAGGGCTTGATAAAATAACCCCACCTCATCATCAGACAATACGCCTATGTACCACGCAAAACCTTTGGAGCCGTGTACTTTTTGCAAAATTTTTTTTGCATATGCTTGTTCACCGACAGAGCTTGCATCGCCTGCGAGTAAAATAACAAAATCATCACCAAACTTTTTTTGCAGATGAGGTATGGTATCCAATAAATACTCTATCCCCTTTTCTCTGGCAATTCTACCAAAAAATCCAATCTTATATTTCGCCTTTCCGATTTTCTTATTAAACATATCTCTCTTTCCAGTAATAACTTCATTTTCTTTAATAACAGGATATACTGATACGGTTTTATTTACGAACTTTTTCAAAAGAGAATCATGACGCGCAAAATCATCAGAAGTTACTATTATCGTATCAGCAAGCTGCAGAGATATGTTATTGCATATATGTAATATGTGTTGAATTATATTTTCAAAAATATTTCCACCCAAAACAACACTGCAATGATAAAAACAATACAGCTTCTTTCTCAATAACTTTGCGATAACTGCAATAATTACTCCTTCTGCCTGTGGAAGATGGATCAAAACATGATCATTTTTTCGTACTCCCCCAATAACATTCTTCAAAAAAGATTTATAAATAAATCCTTTACTCAATCGAAAGAGGTATGGCATCCGATGAATTCGTACATTATTATATATTTCTTGTACCGGCAAAGTTTTTATGTGCTGACTTGTCAACACAGTCACAGAATAATTATTTGCGGCAAGGAGCTCAGCAATATTTTTTGCGGCAATTGTTAAACCACTCAGATGCGGCGAATAATAAGTAAGGGTTATCAAAATCTTTTTCTTCATGTAAAATATATTATACTATGCTCATAGGATTTGACCTAGATAAAGTATTTATTGATACCCCGCCTCTTGTCCCTACAAGTATAATCCAAAAATTATACAAAAAAAAGTCAAACGGGACATTATTATATCGAATACCTTCAAAACCAGAACAAATATTTAGGAGAATAACACACATATCCCCTCTTCGTCCCCCAATACATAAAAATCTCGAAACGCTAAAAAAAATTTCAAAAGAGAAGAACACATTGTACCTTATATCCAGCAGATATAGTTTTCTTAAGCAACCGACAAATAATCTCATTAAAAAACATAAACTCGATACAATTTTTGAGACATTGTATTTTAATTATAATGATGAACAACCACATGTTTTTAAAAATACTGTATTAAAAAAATTACACCTGGATATGTATATAGATGATGATCTATCATTATTACAGTACGTCGCAAAAGATAATCCGAAAACATCATTTTATTGGCTGAAAACTGATGCTCAAAAAGATTATCTGAAATTGCACCCTGTATTGAGAGCAAACGTAATTCCGATAAATAATCTTACTGAACTTTTTGCAAAGATATGAATATAACTGATATCTACATGACATTACAATGGTGGTTTGTTTTATTTGTAATGGGAATAGTTTTTTTGCCTATCACCGTGCAGCTTTTCGAAAAATTCTTCGATAGAGGCTATATTTTTTCTAAAACTATCAGTTTGCTCCTTACAGGCTACATTATTTTTGCATTAGGAGCATTTCATATTATTCCTTTTAAAACACCATTTATAATGACGGTAATCGCAATTATCGGTATCATATCTTATGGATTTCTTCCGAATAGATGGAAAGTGTGGTATGCACTCAAAAATTATTGGTCTATTTTCATCGTAGAAGAACTCATTTTTCTTGCATCGATACTGGTATGGGCAAATATTCACGCATATGCGCCTGACATCCATGGGTTAGAAAAATATATGGACTACGGCTTCATCAATTCATTTCTCCGCTCCGAATATCTTCCCGCAAAAGACATGTGGTTTACACCACATCTCATTAATTATTATTACTTTGGGCATCTTGTCACAGCAATGCTTACCAAGTTATCAGCTCTCCCTTCTCAAATCACATTTAATCTTATGCTTTCTACTATTTTTGCTCTTTGCCTCACGCAGGCATTCTCTATCGGAGCAAATTTATTTTACTATGCAAGAAGAACGTTCACTGATTCTTTCTGGCATACACTTTTCGGTCTCCACCAAGAATTAAAATATTCTTCCAAAATACTTGATCATGTCCGGTTGGGATTATCAGGAGTCTTAACTGCTATGCTCGTTACCCTATCGGGTAATCTGCATATCATCTATGCTTTTTTTACACCATATAAGACAGAAAATCCTGTGCCTTTTTGGGAACTTATATACTCGCCTCTCACCTTTCCAAATAGCTACTGGTATCCAAACGCGACAAGATTTATTTTTAACACTATTCATGAATTTCCTATATATTCATGGGTAGTTGCAGATCTGCATGGACATGTCCTTGATATCGCGTTTGTTCTCCTGGCAATCGCTTTAGCGCTTTCTCTCTGCTTATCGTTTACCATCAAAATTTCAGAAGAAGAGCCAAGTCTTGATAAAACATTTAAAATTAATCCTCTTATACTTATTTTTTATGGCCTTCTTTTAGCATGTATGTACATGACCAATGCATGGGACGGGGCAATTTATTTGTTACTCGCTGGATTAGTACTTCTTTTTCTTCATGGACAATTAGTGCCGATATATAAAAAATACATGATCAAAAAAGAAGAGGAGGTAACAGTTATAAAAAAAGCCGATAATAGGAAAAAGCTTTCTATGCCGCCAATGTGGAAACTTGCGTGGGGAAGAGATTATTTCATTTCTTTCTTGCTTATAATTGCGGCATTTTTTGTATTTACGACACCATATAATATCCACTTTAAACCGTTTGTCTCAGGAATCGGCGTACTCTGTATGCCCGACTTTCTCACAAAAATCGGACATATCGGCCCATTTCTTTTTGAACCGCAGCATTGTCAAAGATCCCCATGGTGGCAGTTGCTTACATTGTATGGATTCTTTTATTTTTTTATCAGTATGTATCTTATATGGTGGTTCAAGGCTGCAAAACGTACGACAACAGATATCTTTGTTATGATGCTCATTATTTTGGGGACAGTACTCATTATTATCCCGGAATTTTTCTATATCAAAGATATCTACCCTGCTCATTATCGGGCAAATACAATGTTTAAACTTGTATTCCAAGCATTTATCATGCTCTCAATATCTACAGGATATATCATCTTTAAATCATTCGGGGGTATTGTGGATCTACCATGGGGGAAAAAACTCATAGCAATTGTCTATGTTTTTATTACCACAGCATTAGTATATCTCGTGATGACCTATCCTGTTCTTGCCGTCAAAGCATATTACGGTGATTTTAAACATTATCAGGGACTCGATGGGACAATATACCTCAAGGATCTCTATCCGTCAGATTACGCGGCAATCACATGGCTTAATAAGCATGTACAGGGACAGCCAGTTATTTTGGAAGCGCAAGGTGATTCCTACACAGATACCGGCCGTGTATCCGTTAATACAGGACTTCCCACAGTTCTCGGATGGACTGTTCATGAATGGCTGTGGAGAGGCAGTTATAGCATTCCATCCCCCCGAATTGAAGAAATCAAAAACCTCTATGAATCATCGGACATCGAACTCACAAAAAAACTTTTGAAAAAATATAATATTAAATATGTTTTTATAGGAGTACAGGAATACCAGAAATATCCGGATATAAACGAAGATAAATTTAAGTCTCTGAGTAAAGATGTATTTGTTAACGGAACCACAAAAGTATATAAAGTTAAAGAAGAAATAAGCAATTAATTACTTTTTCCTGATGGTTTTGGAGATGCGGTAGGAGTTGGTGTGGGAGTCACAATACCTGTCTTTCCTACCAAACACCCTGTTTCTTTCAGTGTACACATGATGTATGTCTGTATTTCTTTATAATCACCATTGCCCAAACGTGGAGACAACACCCAAGCATTATTATACTCCGGACCGATCGGAGGATTAATTAATAATCCGAATCTTCCCTGTGCTTCGTCACCTGTATCGATAATAGCGCTCGTGATCTTTGACTCTTTCATTTTCTGCGCAAGTCTCGCGAACTCATCATATTCTTCTTCTTTGATATCCGTTGTGATACTATCCTGCAGGATTGTTAACAAATTCATAACCTTCACAGGATTCATCAATGTACCGGGTGAAAATATTTTATCTTTAAATGCCTGAATTACTTTCTCTTGCCGTTTTGATCTCGCGAAATCCGATCCTTCCTTTCCCATGGAATGCCGAGACCTTACAAATTTAAGCGCGGTTTCCCCATCCATATGTGTCATTCCTTTATCAAAATGCAGGTGTTCATACCTGCATGGGAATGAATCCCCCTCCGTAGCGCTGCCGCTCGCAATCTCTGCAGAAAGGCTTGCAATCTGATCTTCAGATAATCCGCACGTGTCTTCCTCTTTTCCGGACAATGGATACGCGTAATCATCAAATGTATTTTCAACATTTACGTCCAATCCTCCTGCCATATCTACAGCTTTCACAAATCCCTGAAAATCAATTTTTACAGCATAATCAATCTGTTGATTAATTATTTTCTGCACTATATCTTTAGTAAATGCCAAGCCACTTCCCTGTTTTTTGTCTTCAGCATCGGTATATGCGCTATTAATTTTGGCATCCAATTCTGGCACCCATAAGTCTCGTGGAATTGAAGCAAGGGTAACTTTCTGGGCGGTAGGATCAATATGCGCGAAGATAATAGTATCCGTCAAATTCGGACCATCATGCCTGCCACCACCGACACCGAGGAGAAGAAGATTAATTTTCTTATCAGGCGTCTGTCGTTGTAATTTTATCTCATCTTTAGAAAATAAACCGAAAAGGATAGGAATATAATGTCCGAATTTCAATAACCCCACGCCAAGGAGTAGGAGTAAAAACAGCAACAATGCTGTCCGGACTTTTCTTCGTGATGATCTTCTTCGTCGGGATCGTTCCATATCAGGAGTTAGAAATAATCTGCACAAATTTTTGTACGTCCAGGCTTGCTCCACCGACTAACACTCCATCAATCGAAGAGCATTGTGTAAAGGAATTTGTATTTTCAGGAGAGACACTTGCTCCGTATAATGTCGCAGTCACACCCTGATGAGAACTCTTGATTATTCCTGCCACGTGCTCCGCGCTTTCAGGAGTATCAGGTGTTCCTGTACCTATAGCTGATGCCAGCTCATACGCGACGATAGATACACCATCGGGAATCTGCGTGGACTCATCTAGAACACATAAAATAGGTTTTAAATCATACTGACGGGCCATCTGAACTTTCTTTTGAATAAGGATATCATCTTCATAGAACTCACGCCTTCTTTCAGAATGGCCGATAAGGACATAATCAGCAAATTCTTTTATCTGTCTCCCGTTTATTTCCCCCGTATATGCCCCCTCATCAAAAGGGGAAATATTCTGGGCGGCAAGCGCAATGGGAAGGTGTAATTCATCAATAACATTCTTCATTGCAGGAAGCAATGTATAGGAGGCACAAATAATAATTTCCTTCTTTGCCTTGTCGGGAAATCCAAATGAAGAGATATCATGAAGCCATTGTTTTGCATCCTGTGTCGTTTTATTTGATTTCCAATTAGCGATGATATAAAGCTTTTTCATATGATACAATGATTGTACTCCCTATATATATTAAACTATTATACTCTATGTCAGATGCCCTACTCAAGGATTTAAATCCTGAACAACAAAAAGCAGTAACAGCAACAGACGGACCTATGATCATTCTCGCAGGCGCAGGCTCCGGAAAAACCCGCGTACTCACCTATAAAGTGATGTACCTGCTTGCCGAGAAACATATCGAACCGGATGAAATTCTCATGATCACTTTTACCAATAAAGCCGCAAAAGAGATGAAAGATCGTATGCAAAAAGCCCTCCATCACACACAACTTCCTTGGATCGCGACATTTCATGCGATGTGTGCAAAAATAATGCGGCGCGAAAGTAAATATCTTGGTTTTTCAAACAAATTTGTAATCTATGATTCTCAAGATCAGCTTGATGCAGTCAAGGAAGCGATGGCAAAACTCAATGTATCCACAAAAGATTTTAAACCATACTCCGTCCTCTCAACAATTTCGGGCGCGAAAAATGAATTATTAACCGCCACGGAATATATTAATTTCGCGAGAGGATACTTCCAAGAAACCGTCGCGAAGATTTATCCTGTCTATCAGGCAGTACTACGTGCAAATGACGCGCTGGACTTTGATGATCTTATCCTTCACACAATAAAACTCTTCCGGGAAAACCCTGTACTGTTGCAGCGGTATCAAAGTAAGTTCAGATATATTCTCATTGATGAGTATCAGGACACAAATCGTGCACAATATGTATTGACCAAAATGCTTGCCGCGCGATGGAAAAATATTTGTGTCGTGGGAGACTTCTCCCAGAGCATCTACTCATGGAGAGGTGCGGATTATCGAAATCTTATCCGTTTCAAAGACGATTTTCAAGGGACAAAAACATTTTCTCTTTCGCAGAACTACCGCTCTACACAAAAAATTCTTGATGGGGCATCAACTGTAATCGCAAAAAATACTGGACATCCTGTCCTGCAATTATGGACACAAAATCCGGATGGTGAGGAAATTGATATTTATGAAGCGGGAAACGAACAGGATGAGGCTGATTTTATCCTTCGGACGATTGCAAATTTGGGACTTAAGCAACTAAATAAAGTGGCAGTGCTGTATCGTACCAATGCCCAATCTCGTATCATAGAGGAGGCACTTCTCCACCACGGATTACCATATATCCTTATCGGCGGCGTACGATTTTATGATAGAAAAGAAATTAAAGATGTCTTATCGTATCTGCGTGTCATCCATAATCCGAAAGACATGGTCGCCTATAAGAGAATTGAAAAAATAGGAAAAATACGGCTTAAAAAGTTTCTCGAGTATCAGGAAAACATAAAAGATATCGAAAATGTCAGTAGGGCTAAC
This sequence comes from uncultured Gammaproteobacteria bacterium, assembly GCA_964562445.1. Lineage (GTDB taxonomy): Bacteria > Patescibacteriota > Microgenomatia > Levybacterales > UBA12049 > JACDET01. The sequence goes on along the minus strand of CAZLSZ010000004.1, from coordinate 43,944 downwards.
GCGGATAATGATGAAGACGCAATTCTTAATGAAATAAAAACGATTGATATTTTGGATCATATATTGCAGGTAACAAATTATCTTGATTTATATGATGAAAAAATCGAGGAAGACCGAGCTCGGTTGGAAAATATTAAGGAGCTACGATCCGTGGCTATAGAATTCCCCAACCTCACGGATTTCCTCGAAAACGTCGCACTTGTGGAGCAGGAATATCACTCAGAAAAAAATGAAACAAAAACGGAGAAAAATGCTATCACGCTTATGACAATCCATGCCGCGAAAGGACTTGAATTCCCTATCGTGTTTCTTATAGGGATGGAAGAAGGACTTTTCCCCCATTCACGCTCATTAATGGACAAACAGGAACTCGAAGAAGAACGGCGTTTATGTTATGTCGGTATGACACGGGCGCAGCATAAGTTATATTTTACCTACGCGAGAAGACGACTCTTTTTCGGACAGCGAACGACGAACACTGTTTCCCGGTTCATTCTGGAACTTCCCGAACACGTTATCAATCAAAAATCCGGAGATTATTTTTAAACTCATCCTTTACATCCTTCTTACTCTACAATTACAATCTTTCTGTATAAAAATGCTACGATATGTATACGTATGAAAAGTACTTCATTTTTTGGCGACAAAAATCAAAAAGCTAATCAATCAGCTGTTCCTGATTTTTTACAATCAGATACAAAAGAAACATCGGAACCAACTGTCACGCTCACAAAAGAAGAATACAAAGAAGTAATTAAAGAAGCATATAAAGAAGGTGTGGAGAAAGCACTTAATAACACCGAAAAGAGTACATCGACGATGAATCCTTCAGAGGTAAAAGAAGCAACACATCAGGGTGAAAAAGAGGGTGAAAAAGAAGCTGTTAAAGTACAAACAAAAGATACTGAAATAAATAAGCAAAAGTTGGAAAATATCATGGACAGACACGATATTGAACTTCTTCGTGCAAAATCTCTTTTCCCTTTCCAACTATTCCCAGATACCATTACGATAGATACGACGAAAGTTACTATTATCGAAAAGACAATGTTTGCAACAGAAGCAATTCATAGCTGTACATTAAAAGACCTGTCAGATGTAGAAGTGCAAACTGCCTTTTTTATGGGCACAGTGTATATACGATATATGCCGCAATCCAATAGTCCTGGCATGAATGAACCGAAGGAAATCAAAATCACTGCATTAAAAAGAGAAGATGCGATGAAAGCAAAAAAAATTCTACGAGGCGTCCTCGTCGCAAAAGCTGAAAAAATAAATATTGCGACTCTTACCCCTGAAGAATTACAAGCTGTATTGGAAAAATTCGGCAATAGTGAAGCACTGCCCGAATAACATGATACAATACTATCATGGAACAACAATTCTCCCCTGAAGAATTTAACGCAGTAACACATCATCCATTACAGAGCTACGAATGGGGTACATTCAGAGAGAAAACAGGGATAAAAGTAATAAGACACGCTTTTTTTACTAAAAAGAAACTCCGAGCTGCGATACAGTTAACAATCCACAGAATCCCAAAAACAAAATGGACCATAGGATACCTCCCTAAAGGATATCTTCCCGACAATGAGATGCTTGAAACGCTGAAGAAGATAGGAAAAGAAAAAAATTGCATTTATATACAACTTGAACCGGATGTTATCGAAAAAATAAACGGCATATCGGTGCAAAATACTCCATTCCCATACCAAAAATTGGGACTCCAAAAAGCCGCACATCCGCTTTTTACAAAATACACTTTTCTCCTCGATCTCACAAAATCGGAAGAAGAATTACTGAGGAGTATGCATCCGAAAGGAAGATACAACATAAAAGTAGCGAATAAACATGGTGTTATCGTAAAAGAAGATACTACAAAAAAAGGGTTTGAACAATACTGGAAACTTACCGAAGAAACAACAAAAAGGCAAAAATTTTACGCACACACGAAAAACTATCATGAGCAACAATTTGCAACCATTCCCCATACTATTGAAAAAAATAAACTCACATCTCACCTCCTCACAGCAATGTACGATAACAAAGTATTAACTACGCATCTCTTTTTTGTCTACAAAGATACATTATATTATCCGTATGGTGCATCAAGCAGCGAACATCGAAATGTGATGCATTCCAATCTCACAATGTGGGAAGGAATCAGATTTGGCAAAAAACTTGGGTTAAAAAAATTTGATATGTGGGGTAGTATGAGTATGCTACCCGACACGTCAGATCCGTGGTATGGCTTTCACAATTTCAAAGAAAAATTTGGACCGGATCACATAGAATTTATCGGCAGCTATGATCTGGTCATTAACCCTGCGTTATACAAAATGTTTAAAGCGGCTGACAAAGCACGATGGCTTTATTTGAAATTAAAGAAAAAATAACTACTTTTTCTTGGGAATTTCATACACGTATACTTCATTCTCTTCATCTTTCGCGATCATGGGTAAATCAATTTTGTAGACAAATGTGACAATTCGTGTGCCCGGTTTGAGCTCCTTCATCAGCTTAGGTTTGAGGCGGGCAAGGGTTCGGGGGATGAGATACATAATCACAACCGTCGCCTCGGAGATCTCCACATCAAAAAAATTTTTTCTTTCAATTCGAATTTTATCCTGAAGGCCTGCAGCATAGATTGCAGCTTTTGAGCTTGATACACGCAACGGATCTATCTCAACACCTACCCCTTTTTTCGCGCCGAATTCCTTCACAGCAGTCATAAGGGCGATACCTTCTCCTGATCCAAGATCATAGACAATATCATTTTTCCCTATCTTAGCAAGCGTACATTGAATACGAGCAATCCTGGGTGAAGTTCTCCACCACGGCGACCACGGACTGTCGGGAGGCCAAACCATGGATAACATAATTATCAGCAGTACTATAATAATAAAAACCAACAAAAAAACCATATCTTTTAAAAAACTTTCCCTAATATATCGTTCTTCCCTATCATACCAAATTTACGGCTATCCGTACTCTCTGCTTTATTGTCTCCCTGAACAAAAAATTTATTTTTTTCTTTTTTTATAATTCGCTTAATCAGAATCTTTTTATCCCGAGGATCCCGCAATGCAACAATATCCTTTTCCTTGGGTAATGAAAAAAAATATGCAAGTTTGTTTAACAAAACTATCTGCCCGTCATGAAGAGTAGGTTCCATACTTTTCCCCGTGACGCGCAGTTGATACACAGGAAATAAGTGAAAAAGAATATTCATGAGAGGATCTATTTTGCAGCTTTTGTCTTTTTAAAGAGAACAGCGATCTCATCAATCAATTGTAATAGCTTTTCGCCATCCTTAGGGTCAACGGATTTTTTCGTTTCTCCAGCCGCTTTTGTAGCTCGCCAGAAAAGATCATGAAGGTTGGGGAATTTTTCAAGATGTTCGGGTTTAAAATAATCAGTCCACAATACCCAAAGATGATGCTTCACTAATTCCGCGCGCTGTTCTTTGATGACTATCGCGCGTATTTTTTGCACGTCATCATGCAAATCCGCATATTTCTCCATAATTTTAAGGACACTTTCAGCTTCAATTCTCGCCTGCGCGGGATCATAGACACCACAAGGAAGATCACAATGTGCATATGCTTTTCTTATAGGAAGAATTTTTCGCAATAAGGCTTTTATCATATGTTTATACTAGCAAATAGAGACAAGAATGTTGTAAGAATTATTTTGCGGTTGTTGCCGCGGTGTTCGCCAAGACATCTGCCCGATCATTATTGATATCACCGGAGTGTCCCAATACTTTTTCATACGTGACGTCAAGATTATATTGTTCTATTACCTTGGCAATACACTCAAATATTTCTCTATTTGCGACAACTTTGGAGAAGTGTTTTGTTGCGCTGTGAATACTTATCTGGCTGTCAGTATAAATTTTTATTTTTTTTGCACCACTCTCTCCTGCCCACTTTAACGCATAATATATCGCGTATCCTTCCCCTCTATTATTCGTTTGTGCTCCCTCAACAATACCAAACTGCTCCTCTTTCCCGGAAACAAACGCCCATGCAGCTTTTGCCCGAGGAGTCCCATTATAAACACATGCCCCGTCCGTCCAGATTTCCGCGTCAAACCCTCCGTGCCGTTTTTCTTTTATATAAACGGTCTTTGTAACACCGTCAAACGAAAGCGGTACGGTCTGAGGATTAGTTATTTTAAATTCATCATCATGAAACAAACTCGCACACTTTGTACAATAAAAATAGTGTGTGTAATAATACGGTTTTTTCTGCTGGGCAGCAGTTTTTTTTACCGATCGGATCTCCAATTCCTGTCCACATTTTTTACAAAGCTTTTTCTCCATAATCTTATGCCAACAACTTTTTATTAGTGGTTTCTGTCTCTTCAGTGTGTTCTATTTCACTTGTCTCTTTCCGTTCCTGTGATTCACGATGCTCACGATATTTGGTATACACATAGTTCCCTGCTTGAAAAATGCTAGGGATAAAAAGAGTAAAGAATCCGATGACAGGCTTATCATTCATTATCAGATAGGTCCCTACAGTTACCATAAATACTGTCAGAAAAAAAGCAAAATGCATCCCCAACCGTTCATTCGCTACATTTGACTGAACGACTTGTTTCTCCAGAATTTGCCGATGTTTTGCCTGTTCCTCTGCCATCTTGATAATCCGGTCTGCCGCACCAGGACTGGCATTTTCATATTTTTGCAGTTCCGTTGCTGTGGGGATAGGGCCACGATATGTTGCGCTAATGCGGGAACGTACCACAGGCTTTCTTCCAGAAGATTTGGTAATGTTACTTCTTTTCGCTGACATATTTTTTTGTTGCATGACGGATATCCTGTCCGACTTTTTCCCAATCTTTTCTCAATGCTTCATTATCCGATTCCTCAAAAGGCAGTGGATTATTTTCATCAAGCTTCCCGAAAAGATCCACGCTGCGTGCAGCACCTTTTGAAGCTGCTTTTATAAATGGTGTTTGGGAAAAAGAAACTGGATCTGACATATTTGTAGGCTTATTGTACCATACCCGCGAAAGATTAGAGCACTACTTTACCATTCTTTACTTTTGGAGTAATCGTATCACCGGGTTTTATCGTTCCTTCAATGATGCGAAATGCCACTTCATCGACCAATTTCTCTTCGATAGCACGGCGTAAGGGCCTAGCCCCAAACGCAGGATCATAACCGACTTCCGCAAAATGCATAGCCAGCTCATCGGTAATCTTCAAATCGATATCGTTCTCACGCATTCTTGTTTGTACTTCTTGCAATTGCAAATGCGCGATTTGCAAAATTTCTTTCGCGCTCAATGGATTAAACGTTACCACACTGTCCAAACGATTAAGGAATTCCGGTTTCAGATATTTATGCAGGAGTTCCCACACTTTTTTATGAATATCTTCTTTTTTCTTATCCGCACTCGAAGTAGTATCTCCGGCCATTTCCTGAATAATCTCACTCCCCAAATTACTTGTCATAATAATAATCGCATTACGGAAATCCACATGGACACCTTTACTGTCCGTCAGTCTTCCTTCATCAAAAATCTGGAGAAAGAGATTAAATACCTGCGGGTGCGCTTTTTCTATTTCATCAAGCAAGATAACTGAATACGGCTTGCGACGTACGGCTTCTGTAAGCTGTCCTCCCTCTTCATATCCGACATATCCGGGAGGAGCACCGATGAGACGTGACACGGAATGTGATTCCATATATTCACTCATATCAATGCGAGTCATTGCATGTTCATCATTAAAAAGAATTCTGGCAAGGGATTTTGCCGTTTCGGTCTTTCCGACACCTGTCGGACCCAAAAATAAGAATGATCCGATAGGACGATTTCTGCTCCCCAGTCCTGAACGTGCTCTTCTAATGGCGCGAGCAACTACTGTCACTGCTTCCTCCTGTCCGATCACTTGTTTTTTCATTTCGTCTTCTAACGTCAGCAGCCGTTCTGTTTCTGTTGATAACATCCTTGTAACGGGAATTCCAGTCCAACGCGAGACCACTTTTGCAATATCATCTTCAGAAACTTCTTCACGCAGAACACGCTGATCCTGTGGGATGCGCAACCATTCATCCTGCAATATTTGCAGTTTCTTTTCCAGCTCCGGTATTTTTCCGTATTTTAATTCCGCTGCTTTCTGAAGATCGATATCACGCTCTGATTGTTCAAGTTCCATACGATACGCGTCCAACTTCGCGCGCATCTCCTGAATTTTTTGAATTGTTTCTTTTTGTTTTTTCCAATTTTCTTCAAGTGAGGCCGCTTGTATTTTTAACTTTTCTAATTCTTTTTCCTGTTGTTCTTTGCGATTCTTGGAAATTTCACTTTTTTCTTTCTTCAATGCTGCCAGCTCTATCTCAACCTGTGTAATCTTCCTTTTCAATTCATCCAGTTCTGCCGGCATACTCTCCGTTTCAATTTTATTTGCTGCAGCTGCTTCATCAATCAAATCAATTGCTTTATCAGGTAAGAAACGCTGCGGAATATACTGCGCTGACAACCTTGCAGATGCAATAATCGCGTCATCGGTAATTCGGATACCGTGGTGCACTTCATATTTTTGTTTTATCCCCCGCAATATTGAAATAGTATCTTCAATGGTAGGTTCATCGACCAACACAGGCTGAAAACGTCTCGCAAGAGCGGGATCTTTCTCAATATATTTTCGGTATTCCGTAACCGTGGTTGCCCCAATCATACGCATCGTTCCACGAGCCAAAGCAGGTTTGAGCATATTTGCGGCATCGACAGAACCTTCCGCACTTCCGCCACCGACTAAGGTATGCAATTCATCAATAAAGATAATATACTTCCCTTCTGATTCTTCAATCGCTTTTACGACCCCTTTAAATCGTTCTTCAAATTCTCCTCGAAATTTTGCTCCTGCGAGTAATTGCGCAAAATCTAATACCATAACTTCTTTATTTTTAAGGGGAGATGGGACATTGCCTGAAATAATTTTTTGTGCGAGACCTTCCACGATAGCTGTCTTTCCGACACCTGGGTCACCAATGAGTATAGGGTTATTTTTTGTGCGGCGGGAGAGAATTTCCATGACACGTCTTATCTCAACTTCTCTTCCGATAACGGGGTCAATCTTATTTTTTTTTGCTGAATCTGTAAGATTGATTGTGTATTTTTTTAAAGCTTCTTCCGGAGAAACCGGCTTCAGCATATCTTGTAAACCATCCATATGACGTCTATTTTAGATTTAGCAATTGATTTTGTCAAGTGCTAAAATCCCAGCAAAATCAATTATCGGATGGGTGCTGAGAAGACAGTAAAGAATGAATTAAATACCTGTCTTATCTGTTTTTCTATTAATAATACTAATTCTTTCATATATCCCTCCTTTCTTTAATAATTACTTTCATTTTGTAAGGCTATCTGTCATTAACTGATCGATTTCCTCTTTCGAGCCGTATCAGAATGGCTTTATGATAACCTTAAATTATTCTGACTACACATCATTGAAAGTATGTTTAGTTTACTAATACACTAAAAGAAATAAACTAAAATTATGTAAGGATAGAGTAAATTTGATTCATTGAATTACACGATTTTGTAGTATATGCTATAAGAGACTATGCTTCCGAATGATATTGTATTTACATCCGAATCAGTGAAACCATTACTTTATGTGGGATTAACGATCTTAATTGCGGCAATAATAGATAACGTCCTGCGTTCTCTTATCAAAGTACCAAAACCATTCGCGAATCGTAAAGCAAGTACAGCTGCTGTATTTATAAGAAATATTATTTCTATTTTAGTATACGCAGTTGCGACATACACGATATTAACGATATTAGGCGTAAATTTAGCTCCCCTTCTTGCTTCAGCTTCTATTTTGGGTATATTTATCGGGATTGGAGCACGATCAATCATCGAAGATTTTGTAACGGGGCTTTTCTTCCTATCGCTTGATTCCGTAGCTATCGGTGATTATGTTAAAATCGGCGAAATTGAGGGATATATTGATAGAATAGGTTCTAGGACATTAACTATCAGAGCGGGAGATGGGGCAATGCATGTTTTCCCCCACAGCCAGGTAAAAGGTATTGCAAACTTTTCCCGGCACAGATCGACAACACTCATCGATTTACCGCTTAAATCAAATCAAAATATTGATAAAATGATCGATGCCGCAACAACTGCGCTGGACATACTAAAAAAAGATAAACAATACGAAAGTAAGATTTATCCTGAATCAAAAGTAAACGGCATTTCAAGTTTCGCCCAGCCTGAAATACTCAATATTCAGATTTGCCTTATTACCAAATCTGCAAGCCGCTGGGAAATCGCTCGAGTATATCGGCTATTAGCAAAAAAAGAGCTGGAAAAAAATAAGCTACAATTCGCGTAACTAGGGGTTGACAGGTTACACAAGTTTTGATGTACTATATATACGTATGAAAAAGAAGACGGTTCACGCAAAATCATCAGCGAAATCCGCAAGAAAAGCATCCGCTCCAAAACAAACAGTTTTTTTTAGACGAATACTCATTATCACTGCGTGTCTTGTTCTCGCGATTGTAGGAATAACCTTACTGGATAAATCCTCATTACAAAGAGCTGTCGCAGGTACTGCTATTATGAAGGGTATGTATGTCCAAGGAACGATCTCAATGCCGACTCTTTCAGAAGCAAATACATATAATATCTACTATAAAGAAGCTGGAGCAAAAGAATTTATTAATGCAGCCAGAGGCATTTCTCCGAATATACCAACCTATACTATTTCGTATCTCAAGAAAAATGTTAATTACCAATATCGGTTTGCTGCCGTTGACGGATCGGGAAAAGAAATACTTTTCTCTGAAATTCTTCCCCTGACCAACATCGAGCCGATGTAATATACTCTTCTTAATCTGCTATAGATATTTTCTTCTTCTTTTTTACGATAAATTTTTCTTTTTCCAATTCAGCTATAATACTATCAAATATCTCCTGATCATTTTCAGAATAATCATCTTTCAACTGCGTATATATGGATAAAACTTGGGTACTTTTTTGAGCGAGAAGAAGTTTGAGAATCTTCCCCCGATAATATCTCCTTGAACCGACAAATTTTGATTGTTTCGGAATGTGAATTTTTTCTTTCTTCAGCATAGAGCTGCTATAATCCATAAGCGCTTGATTCCACTCATATGCCAAACCGACGGGCAATAATTTTTCGGCAATTTCCCATGCCAATGCGTCATCAAGTTTCTCATTCTGCTGTGGTGCATCGTGTAAAATAATTCCTTGCTGCTCTATATGTTGTTTTCGCATAAACTCCACTATGATTACTTTCTTCACATTAATATCTACCACGGAGACCTGTTTATTAAACGCAAAACACATAACAGCATGTGCTGTATATTTTCCTATCCCCGGCAGAAGCATTAGTTCTTTTTCTGAATCAGGAAATTTTCCGTGATATTCATTCGCTATTATTTCAGCAGTTCTTTTCAAATTTATTGCGCGCCTATTATATCCGAGCCCTGACCAATACTGCAGAACATCCGCAGTAGTGCTTCGTGCCAAAGAGGTAAGTGTAGGAAATCTCTCCAACCATGCATTATATTTTTGAATAACTCTGGGTACCTGCGTCTGCTGAAGCATAATTTCAGAAATAAGTATTCGATACGGATCCCGCGTTTTTCGCCATGGTAAATCCCGCTCATTGAGTTTATACCACGAAAGTATTTTTTTTTGAAATTGTTTAATCTCAATTTCTGATATCTGCATGACGACATTATAGCAATCTTGGTATAATTGAACCATGGTTGTTTCTGTCCTACAACTGAATATTAACGCAGATAATTATCTCGATGTATTAAAAAAATATCTTACAAATAATTCTTTTGATATTATCTGTCTTCAGGAACTTGCTGGAAAAGGGACTGTGATCGGCAATATTGACTGTACGCATGATACATTATTGGAACTGCAACAATTATTGTATCCTGACTATATTGGAGAATTCATACTGACTGATCATATTGATTCTGCCGATACCGCGTACTTCGGAAATGCGATATTTTATAAAAAAAATTTCAGAATGCTTGATAAACGAAGCATTTTTTTCAAAAAAAATACGCAGCCTTTCCCGCATACAGTAACGACATTTGAAGATGTCGGCAGAGGCATGCTTCATCTCACACTGCAAAAAAATGAAAAGATTTTTTCTATCCTTACGACACATTTTGCATGGGGACCGACACCATTGCAGCGCTCTTACCAAACGAAACAGGGGCAAATACTCCTCAATTATCTGCAGTCGATACAAGCACCATATATACTGACAGGAGATTTTAATCTGACACCTGATCAGCCACTCATCACGGAAGTCTCATCCTTAACAACAAATCTGACACAAAAATATGCAGTCCAAAATACGCTGGACCCCAATAATCATCGTGTTAAGAAACTCTTCCCTCCCGGATACGCGATTGATTATATTTTTATAACAAAGGATCTGAAAGAAACTGCATTCGCTGTGGTACAAGAAGATTTATCTGATCATTACGGACTCAGTGCCAAAATAGAGGTGTAAATTATACTCGAAGACCCATTTTCTCTTTTACTTCTTTTATCGTCTTCCCGGCAATCTCACGACATTTCTCAGTATGCTCTGTAATAATATCCTCAACCAATTTCGGGTCTTCTTCATACTTTTTCCTTTTTTCCTGAAGAGGACGAATTTCTTCAAATAATGATTCGGCAAGGACGGATTTCATTTCAGCATATCTGATCCGTTTCTCGCGATAGTCCTCAACAAACTTAATAAATACATCTTTTGGCGCGACTAACTTGAGCAATGTAAATAAATTCGCTACACCGCCTTCTTGGGGGATATTTCCGCCTATTGTGCCGCTATCAGTAGGAGTTTTCGCCAGTCGTGATTTAATGGTATCCAGATCGTCCCGTAAACTGATATAGCTCCCCTCGACTGACTTCCCCATTTTTCCTTTTCCTGTTAAGGACGGGACATATTCTCCTGGTGTCTTAAAGCGCTGGGGCTCGGGGAATGTCTCCCCAAACATACTATTAAACTTTCGAGCCATCTCACGGGCTACTTCCAAATGCGGTTCCTGATCAATGCCGACAGGCACCAATCCTGCTTTGTACAATAATATATCTGCTGTCATCAACACGGGATAATACAATAATCCCATATTTACATACTTGGGATGTTGTGCCTTCTTATCTTTATAGGTGGGTAAATCTTCCAAACGGGATACTGGATAAATACTGCCGAGGTAAAAAGATAGTTCAATATGTTCGGGTACTGTTGACTGTACTTCGATAAGACTTTTTTTGGGATCAAGTCCCGCTGCCAGATAATCCATAACAATATCTTTCACTGATTGCTGTAGCGTTTTCGGATCATAGGGGGTTGTAATGGCATGCACATCGACGACAGAGAAGACACTTTCGTACTTATCCTGTAAATCAATCATGCCCTTCACTGCGCCAAGATAATTTCCTAAATGAAGGCTTCCCGTTGATCTGATCCCTGAATATACTTTTTGTTTATTCATATTTGTATTCTATACAAGTTTTTCTAATAATTCAAACGCCACCTCACGATTAAATTGTTTTTTCGAAAACATAGCGCAATATGATTTATGCATTGGGAGATCAAGTAACTCTTTTTGTTTTATAGTAAAATCTTTAAAATTGACAATACTTTCAGGTGTAATGCCGACTCTTTTTGCGGTTGCGGATTTTATTGATTGAACATATTTATAATAGGTTAATCCATCATCATAGGATGACATTTCCCGGACTGTTTTTATTTTATCTACCAGATAGTCTGTCGTAAAATAATCCGTTTCATTCAGTGCTATCTCAAACGATATCGATTTTTCCGGATGCAATCCGATCAACGAACCGCTCGGTGGCATGATGACGAGCCGCTTAAATCCGAAGTGCCTCGCGAGAACCTTATGTTCATTGGTAGGCTCCATGACGGTAATTGCACATGTGGTAAAATCCCCTTTTGTATTATGGAGATCGATAAGAAAATCAAAAGGATACAGCTGCCGCTTTAATTCCACGGCGAGTTGTTCTTCAAAACTTATGGGAAGATGAGGTGAAAAACTCCGATTTAAATCTGTTTCAAAAAAACGTTTATTTTCTGCTGCTGCCTGCGGATGCGCGACAATACTCTCGATACCGTTTTGCGGATTATGCAATAAATATTTTGCGACAGTAATACCCGTGGGCTCATCTCCATGAAGTCCTCCTACAATAAAAATATTTTTCATGCGACAGCCTCCCTTTGCAATAATTCTCCTTTTTTGGAAGTTATATATGCACAAATACGTAATTTCGGATCTTCGACAAAGATAGTTGCATTCTCCGGAACTTCTTTCCTATTTGTATAATCAAGTCGTACTGAAGCACATACTGACGATAATGAATCATCTCCATGCAGTTCTCTTACTGCAAGTATGAGAGCAGGATCCGTCCCACCGGGTCTTGCAGTAATATCAGTAATACCTCCAAGCATTTCTCCCTTTCTTCCGTACTTTTTCTGGGTATGTCCGTACATATAATCAAAGCTTATTCTAGTCGTATCAACATCATATTCCTCATTAAACAAATCGTAAAATACACCGGCTGTATCAATTGCTTTTTGTTCTTCCTTTGTCAGATCATCTAATGATCGTAAAGATACAATACTCCCTTTTGCTACTGTTACATCAGCACCCATATATCTCGTTCTGTTAATTTTTTTCTTTACATCAGCATCGTACTCAATTACTTTTTCATCTTGTTGGTGAGCAATAAAACTATACTGCTCGTTACCAACAACGGCGAAACCGACTGAAATTGTTTTGGGATCTTTAATTTGCGATTCTAATACCATACCAGTTGTTTCAAGAACATCGCATAATTCTTCCGCTAATTTATTTGCTTTTCTTTTTGAAGAGACTTCATACTGTCCCTGACCATCAGATCCGTCGACCTGCTTAGCGCGTACTTTTCCACCTTTTTTCTGTAATTCTTCATATCCCGCCAGCACATCATCTTTTGAAGAGACACTCACGCCCGGTAGTACCAACCCATTCATTCGTAAACGATGCGCAAAGGTATCTTTGCGAGCATCAATTGGGGGATGAAGTATCCCTTTATCCACATGCAAGGGATCCTTGACAATAGTTCCATAAAAAAGATCGACAGCAGGACGTTCTTCTGCGACGATAGGACGAGTAGCAACAGCAATGGAATGAGATGAGTCCATCATATCACCTATTATTTCAGCAACTTTCCGATTACGCTGCGCTACCCAACTATGGTACGGACTAGGTATTGTATCTAGTCCATGTATTGTATGCTTTTGTTCTTTCATAAAAAAATAAAAACCTCCCGACTTGCGAGAGGTTGATTGTCAATGCTATAAAAAAACAATCAACCTCTCGTTTGAGAAGTTAATTGTTTCCACCATGTTGTTTTTTGGATATTTCCTTTTTGCAATTCTTTTGAGCCACGCGTTACTGTCGCGACACCCACGCCCAATTTTTTTGCAATCTCATGCTGCGCAGTCCCAGAATGCAGCATGCGAAATATTTCCATACGAGTTGGTATTTCATCATACTCTTTTGGCGTTAATATACCTTTCAGAAACGCACGCATTTCATGTCTGTCATAAATATTTGCCAGTGTTTCTTCCAGTATATTTCCTTTCTTTTGCATACCCTATTATACTAGTATAGTAGTATAGATGCAACTAGTAAAAAATGCTGTATAATAAGGCTATGAACACATGTGATAATCTTCCCGAGAAACTCCTCTTTCGATGGCAATTACTTTATGGCGAAGCAAAATTTCATGAAATATTTAAAATATTTTCAATCAAAAGACTTCCGTCATTCCGCGTAAACACATTAAAAGGAAATCAAGATACGCTCTTACAACTTGAAAAAGACGGTTTTTCAATAGAAAAAACGCTTTGGTATGAAGACGCATATATCTTGAAAAATAAATCCGTTCGTGAATTAACGGAAACATCAGTGTATAAAAATGGAGAAATTTATATTCAAAATCTTTCAAGTATGATTCCGGTACTTGTTCTGGGGCCGCGGCAAGATGAAAAAATTCTTGATCTTGCCGCGGCCCCAGGCAGTAAGACAACACAAATAGCTGCTCTCATGCACAATACCGGCGAAATTACCGCAAATGACCTCAGTAGACAGCGATTATTTAAATTGCGACACAATCTTACCCAAGCAGGAGTAACAAATACCAAAGTACTTAATTTACCCGGAGAATCATTCTGGAAAAAACTACCGGAATATTTTGACAAAACACTTGTGGACGTCCCTTGCACCATGGAAGGAAGAATACAATGCGATGACCCGATGTCATATAAAGATTGGTCACCAAAAAAAATTAAACAGCTTGCTAAGTTACAAAAATTTCTTCTCAGATCCGCTGTCTCTGCTACAAAAGTCGGGGGCACAATTGTGTATTCGACATGTACACTTTCTCCTGAAGAAAATGAAGAGGTCATAGAGTGGATACTCGAAAAGACAAATAGTGCATTGGAACTGGAATCCATACAAATCCCCTCCATTCCTTTTGTAAGCGGACTCAGAGAATGGAATAACAAAGTATATCCAAACGCACATGCCACCGCCAGGATACTACCCGATAAAAATTTCGAAGGATTTTTCATAGCAAAACTCTTTAAAAAGAAAACAACAATATAATTTTTTCTAAAAAACTTGTTATTGCGACTTCCTGCCGCTTGCACTAAAATATGAATGATGAAAAAATCCATTTTCCTTTTCCTATTATTTGTCGCGCTTATCATCGGATTTTTTAATAGAGACGCTGTATACAAAAATGTAGAAAATATTATCTATCAATCTCCTTGCGCATACCCAAGATCATTCAGTATCGGAGAGGTAGATCAAAGATTTAACATATCGAAAGATGAATTTATCAAAGCATCTGTAGAAGCTGGGGATATTTGGAAAAATGATGAGGGGAAATCACTTTTTTATTATGATCCAGCCTCAAAACTTACCATAAGCCTTATATATGACGAACGACAATACCTCAACAATAGAGTTGATTCTCTCAATAATGAGGTCACCAAACAAAAAAATGCCCTGAAGCCTGAAATTGTTGCCTATGAAAATCGCGCTACACAATTTAAAAAAAGAAATGCTGATCTGAACGCAAGAATAGATTACTGGAATAATAAAGGCGGAGCACCGGCCGAAGAATATGAAAAACTTATCGCAGAACAAAAATCTCTTCAGGCAGAAGCACAAATATTACAAGGTATGGCACAATCTTTGAATCAATCAACTGACGCATACAATACGCAAATTCAGGAACTTGATAAGCGTGTGGACGCATACAATAAAACACTTGAAATTAAACCTGAAGAAGGAGAATATATCAGAAACGGCAATGATGAAAAAATCGTTCTTTACTTTAATAACTCACGCCCTGAATTAATTCATACACTTGCGCATGAAATGGGACATGCAATAGGTATTAATCATACCAAAGATCCTCAGTCCATTATGTATCCTAAAACAAATCAAGGTGTCACATTAACCAAGGATGATATTACAGAACTGGCAGTTGCATGTAAAAAGAAAACGATCATACAAACGCTTGGAGATAAATTTAACTATGTGATTTTAGAGATTCGGACAAGAACGATTGATTTCCTGGCAAAACAAAATACGTAACTTAAAGAACTCGGATAGTTCCTCTATACATCCCCTGACTGCACATAAAATACATATCACCTTTCTCTACAGGAGCAGTAAACGTAAGCGTAGCATTCTGCCCATATGGAACAATTTTTTGTACGCCTAAGGCAGGTATCGTAAATGCCTGAGTGCAGCCCTTCCCGCCACGATTTATTAAGTTAAGAGTTACTATCTCACCCGCTCGGACTGCAAAAATATTTGGCGTATAGCCATCGTCCAAAATGGTAAGATCAACTGTATTTGTGATCGGTATGTTCTCAAAATTTTCCTCACAATAACTTAAGACACACCATGCACTTTTTGTGATCCCTTCTAGCGTATATTTTGTGCCGGTCAAAGCAAGCGCATTATTCAATGTAAGAATAGCAAAGATAATAACAAGAATGGCCGCAAAATTAGCAAAAGCCATCCGCATTCTCTCTCCTAATAAATGTGTCATATAACCGAAGAGAAAAAATAAAGGAATTGTGCCTAACGTAAATGAAAATAATAAAAGTGCTCCATAGATAGGATCTCCCGAGGCTATACTCATAGCCATCACTGCCTGCGTGGTCCCGCATGGGATAAAGACAGTTAATGCGCCAAGGAGTGCAGGTCCGAAAATACTTTTACTTTTTGTTTTATTACGTATAAATTTGGATATACGATAAGGAGGCTGCAAGCTTGCATACCGAAAGATAGGATGCAGCTGCAGTATATTTCCCGCTATACCAAGCATATATATTCCCAAAAGAAGATACAGAACAATTTGGATATGAATTGATATTTGAAATAACGATCCGAACCATCCTAATAATAATCCTAAAATAGTATATGCTATTAATTTTGCGAGAAGAAAGCTGCTGAGAGAAAGGACGATATGCTTCCGGCGTGTGGCAGAAGAGACTTCATTTTTATCTTTAATTTCTTCTTGCTCTCGTTGCGCAATTACTGTTGCTAGAAGACCACCCTGTACCGCCATACAGGTTATCCCACCCGCCAAAAGGCCTGCTCCGAATAGCGTAAATAATTGAACAAAATCCATATCTTATTATACGACTATTTCATGTATTGAGCAAAATTTGCATGCAATATCGCTTTTCCTTACCTATTTATTACCATCTTTTTAAAAAAATACTATGAAACATATTCTATAATGCGGACAATTATATTTGCGCGTATCACGCCATAGAGCCCTACACTATGTAATATGTTATATTTGGAGGATTCTATGGACAAAAATATGATTGCTACAGGAGATTGGAAAACATTTCTTAATCTCAAAGATGAAAAATTGCTTCTTGCGATACGTACGCACCCCTTCTCGGTTATTTTTCCCATCGGTGTACTGATCAGTATATTTGCACTATTTTGCGGCGGGTTTTACATGATCTTCGTCCAATTTCTCGGTTCAATCCAACACTTCACTATTGCTTTCCTGCTTATGGCAAGCGGAACAGTAGCCCTAATTACAAAAATAATTATTGACTGGTTTTTCCATGTCTATATACTCACCAACAGAAAAATTTTAGAATTTAGATACACTCCGCTGATGTCCTATGTAGTAAATGATGTGATGCTTGATAGAGTATACTGTACGGAAATTGATTTGCAAACACAAGGCTGGATGCATGATATTTTGGATATGGGAGACATAATTCTCACATTTGATAGACCTACGCATCAAGAAGAATTTATATTGAAAGATATAATAAGTACAAACAAAGTCGGAAGTTTCCTCACCAGAGAACTTCTTGATAGACATCCTACGATGCCGATTACACCTATGTGGTTTAATGCGAGACATGTTGGAGGGAGAAGATAATGAGAGATCATGCTACGATAATCATTAATAGCACTTTTTTCATAATCGCCGCAGGCATTGCGATATTTAATTGGCTGCACTACACGAGAATTACTAGAGCAAATAAAGAAATAGGACTCTATGTACCCCATTATATAAAAATATTGATAGACATCAGTAGCATTATAGCGATTATCAGCGCGCTCCTCGTACTCTTTTTTATTATTTTTAATGCAGTTGAATAATTATAATCTCGCGCGCTGAGCAATCTCTGCTTCAATAACATCCACAGACCTCCCATATTTCAAACGTGAGAGTTCCGTCACAAGCTCCGCGACTCTCGGATTTTCGAGTGCTTTTTCTTTCTTGATATCTTTTGTCGTATCCAAAGAAAATGGCCGGACAGGCTCTCCATTTACAATGGTCCTCATATAACAGTTATATTTATCGACATTAATCAGATCCTGCTCACTGAAAATCGGCTGGAATTCATGCTGCAGGTAATTTGCGTCTGTAACGCCGATTCTGAATGAAGCAATAGTACCGACGTTACCGAAAATAGCATTTTTAATTTCTTCTTCCATCTGTCCGATAAACTGATTCGCCACGATCAAATTGAGCCGATATTTTCGCGCCTCAGAAAGAATCTGAGCAAAATCAGGTGTAGCGAAATTCTGGAACTCGTCCACATACAGGAAAAAGTCTTTACGGTCATCTTTATTGATAATATCCTGCCTGGACATCGCGGCGACCAGAATCTTCGGCACCAGAATCAATCCCAAGAAACTTGCGTTTTCCTCACCTATTTTCCCTTTCGAAAGATTTATCAACAGAATTTTCTGCTCATCCATGACTTTTCTGAAATTAAATGCGCTTTCAGACTGACCGATGATGTTACGGATCATTTTATTGGTAACGAACCGACCGAATTTAGAGGTAATATAATCAAGTACCTCAGATTTATGAAAATCAGATGTCTGCGCTATCTGATCCGTCCAATAACGCCGTACAATAGGATCTTCGACCTTTGGCAGGAGCTCCTGCACAAAACTTTCATCCGTTAAGACACGCATAACCTCGATAAACGTACTGCCTTTCTGATACATAACAGTAAGCATCGCGTTACGCACAGCATGCTCAAATCGCGGACCGATAATACCTGTTTTGTTTGGATCAAATAATTTGTACATAAGCCCAATGACTGAATTAACGACAAAATGTTTTTGTTGCTCCTGATCTGCCTCAAGCATATTAAAGCCCATCGGACGATCTGTATCCGAAGGATCAAAAAGGATCACATCTTCAGCTCGTTTGGGTGGGATCTGCTTCAGAATATCTTCTACTAAGTCTCCATGCGGATCAATTACAGCCACTCCTTCCCCATTATGAATATCCTGCATAATCATACTTTTGAGATATTCCGACTTACCGGTACCAGTCTTCCCAATAATATAGGTGTGCCTGCGTCTATCATCAATGCCCATATACACAGGCTTGGTAATACCTCTAAAGGTACTTCTCCCCAAGAATAAACCCGAAGTCGGAAGCTCAGAGGGAGCTGCAGAACGTTTTGCCGTCAGCCAATGGATGCCGGGAGTAACAATGCCTTTATTGGGAAAATGATAAATACTCGCAAGCTCTTCGCTGGAAAGAATAGATGTCTGACGAAACATGGGGAAATAACGATAAATAAAGTCCGTCATAAAAAGCCCCTGATGGAAAAATTTGCGTTTCTTAAATGCATTTAGGCTCGTATTAAACTGGCTGAATGTGCCAAATATATTGGAAAGATGTGCTTTCGCGGATGTTTCTGTCTTGGCACAAACCACAATTCGGATAGTTGTATGGAATCCCGGTTTTTGGAGTTTGTTTTCAATGGCTTCAAGCTCTTTGGCATCTGTTTTGTAGCTCGCTTTTTCAGGATTTGATTCATTCTTTTTTAATCCTGCCAGATAGCTCCGCCCTGCTTTCACCCATTTATCATCCGCAGGGCGGAGCAAAATCTGAATTGCTGCGCCTTCCCCCTCCTGCATCTTTGCAAGAACGGATGTCAATGATGACAAAGGATCGATAGCAAGATCTTTATAAACCTTTAACGGCATATAATCGCTTGTTTTGAGATTGGTATACAGAAACGCAACTTTTCCATCTTCACTGAAAATATTGTATTCAGTCCCAATTACGCCGCCTTCACGCTGTTTTGCAGCAGGATCATTTACTTGGAAAATATCTGCGTCAGGATATGCTCCATTAATCTGTTTTTCGACAAAATCACGATACTTTGCAGGCACATGGACGTAGAAACGAATATCCCCGGGCATACCGACAATTTCAAACGATAAATGCGGCTGCGGTTTAAAATTTTCAAACTTAGTGCTGCCCCGGATGGATGCCAGACTTGCGAACATCTGCTGCGCTGCATCTATTTTGGTTTCATTTTCTCTCGGTACGGTAACTTGCAAAAGTATCGCATTTAACGATTCTGATTCTCTATTGCGATGCCGCATCCATAAAACAAAAGCCCAGTATGCCGCCCAACCGATCGCACCGATAAGTACAATCACCAATAATACGACGATGAGCGCGCCAAAAGCAGAAAGCAAATTTTCCGTACTAAGCATTTCCGACTCCATATTACTTCTTTTCCTCCTTTAATTTTTTTTCTATCATAGGATCTATTTTCCTCCACACATACATTACCAATTCGGCAAGCCAATGCTTCGATTCTCGTATCGAAGTCGCTTTATCCATTGCCTTTGCTTCTTCATATTGCATCGGCATAGTTGTTACGGAGAACTTATTTGTTTCAATGGGAATTCCCGGCCCTGAATGCGTAATCCCCACTTTTTTTAATTCTTCCGTAATTTTCGGTTTTTCCGTATCGACAGATTTTTCTACAACTGCCTCAAGAGATTTTTCTACGGCAATCTCCGGAACAGATGCCTTGATCTCGATAGATTGCTCCTCTTTCACTGACGAACCCGACTTCCCTGCTGTTTCCTGTTGAGAAGGCATTATAGCATCCTGTTCTTCCTGAGGAGAAATTTCTGTTCGGGAGCCGGTATGTATCGGACCATGCTCCTTGGATCCTGAAATTTGTCCTGCTTCATTAGGTTTATTTGTCATTCCTCCCGGCGAGACAACAGCTGAAGGAGGCTGTGTCCGACTGATTGCATGTACTTGCGTATGTGTCGATTGAGCATGATGAGGTGCAGATTGATCCATATAATAATCTTACCATGGGCATACGCAAGTAGCAAACAAAATTGAGAAGATTAACATGCTACCTCTGTACTATTACATGACTGACATGTGGAAAGTAATTCATTTTCAGGCCGGACATTCATAGCACCACATGCCGGACACGCAAATGATCTATCGCCATATTTATCTTTTCCGGGTGATCCTCCGATACTTACACCCTTACTGAATTCTGCAACACTAAATATTTTTGAGGAGGTCCCTCCCGAGAAGCCGCAGCCTGTATCGACAGGACGTACAGCTTTTGCAGCCAATCGATCAAGCTCTGACTCTGAAACATACCAAGGAATAATATGCTGCTTTTCTTCATTTGTGTTATAAGCCTTCTTTTTGAATGTATCGGCAACTTCATCTGCTCCATTGAGTAACGCCGTAAACCGTCTCTCATGTTCCAAAACAGCAGCGGGGTTATTGCTGAGTGTATTGATATAGCCAGTTATTAATGGCGCGCATGTTTTAATAATATTTTCGAACTCTTCTTTCGCCATATGATCATGTTCTTTATGAAGATAGTTATGTACATCCTGCGGCGTTTGTAAGTTGGTATGTTTCGGATCAATTCTCACGGGTCGGGCAAGGAAATCAACATCCGCGGGGATAGCATCCTTTGCGTATCGCAGATCAAACTGTTTCACCTTTTTTTGTGATTCCTCCCTATCAAGGCCGGATGTAAAACGATACGCATCAATACCATCTTCTGTTTTTTGATACACATCATAAAAATTCATTTTATAAATAGAACCGTTAGCAACATCCCCTTGGGGAGAAATAGAAAGCATCATCGTCCCGACAGGTATTTGCCTATCTGTAAGGACTTTCTGTGTTTCTTCAAATCCATAGACCTCTGCCTCCTCCCTTGCCCAATCAACAGGGCTCCCATGCTGTCGACGATATTCCTGCCCGCGCTGCATCATGGAAAGCATTGATTCATCACTATTATCAGGCATCAATTGATCATTCTCTATAGTAAAGTGAAATCTGCTTGACTCGACATTGAGCCGCTCTCCCAAGTGGGTCTCAACCTGCATCCGGGTATACGCATCTAAATTTTCTTTTGCTTTATCATAGCCCTCTTTGCCGGCATGTCTTCCTAATTCTGTATACGCGATTCTATCTTGGTCAATTTCATAAGCCACAACCTGTTTTTTCTTCTTTGCTTCTTTCGCGACAAAAATATCCCGCGCTTGCGCCAGCTGGATAGATTCCGACTGTATAGCTGGCGCAAGCGCGGATTCAGTCCTTACGGAATAATCTTGTAATAATGATCGTGTTTCTAATGCTATAGGCATAAAAAAACTCCCCGCTTCCGAGGAGTCACAAATAATTGCTTCTGCGTCGGAAGGCTTTTTATTCCGTTTTACAACGAAAATGGGCGGTCTGACTATTACAGTTGCGGCACAGCCATTGATTCACACAATGTTCACCCTTTTTGTATCCACTTTACTTCTTTTTTCTTTTCAATAAAGTTGACATATCTGGCATAGGTAAAAAGCAAATCCGATAAACGATTAAGATACATAACGATATTTATATCTATTTTCTCCTCCTCCATCAATCGCACCAACTTCCGCTCGGCACGCCGCGCTAATGTCCGTGACACATGCAATAATGATCCTGCTTTACTGCCTCCGGGTATAATAAAATTTTTTAATTTCGGCATTTGCGCGGTAAGCATATCAATTCGTTCTTCAAAAAAGCCTACTTTTTTCTCAATATCCTCCAAAGACGCATACGCAGGGTTCGCAAGTGAGGCACCGACCGTAAATAAATCGCGCTGAATACCAATAATATCTTTTTTTATATTTACTAATTTACCGGCCGGAATAAACGCGACCACCTCTCCCAATGCGCTATTGAGCTCGTCTATCGTTCCGTATGTTTCAACCCGTTTATTTGCTTTTGAAACCTTTGTCCCATCAAAAAGGGAAGTCTCTCCTTTATCCCCTTTCTTTGTATAAATAGGCATCAATTTCGCTCCTTTCGCACGGAAATCCTAGGATACCGGATCAGCATTTTTATCCCTTCATATGCGCCGAAGAAAATACCGGTATACAGGAGATCTCCGATGAGTGTATTGCGAAAAAACGGAAGCGCCGCCGTATATGATTCCAGTAATCCAGCCAATGTTTTGGGATACAACGAGTACGTATACCAAAAATTATAATTGGTAATAAGAAAGAAGAGCACGGAAGAGAGTAGTGAAGCCATGATAACTGTTATAGGTGTTTTATGGCGGGCAAGATACAGTCCGATACCTCCTGTCAAAAAGAAGCTGAAGTATACAGCAACCATACTTTGATGGAATCCGAGAAAAATATCGGATATAAAAAGCGCGACGAGCGGCACGAGGAGCGCGTAGCGTTTATTGAGATATGCGCCGCCAAAAAGAGCCATCGCGGCAATCGGGGCCATATTTGCCGGATGAGGAAGTAGTCGAAGGATAACCGCGATCCCGATAATGAGTAACGGACTGATTGTTTGCTGTATTTTCATAATTAATACGTTTGTATTTTCCAAAGGATAATGTCACTTGACTTTGTCATATAATCTGCCGGCCCTACCTGAGACATTCTGTCATTGACATACATTGCCCAATATTCTTTTTTTGTACTATCCGCTTTTCTTCCATTTATGGAAATGACCATCCCACTAGCATCCTGCTCTACAGAAGTTTTTTCTTTCATCAAACTCAACGCGTCCCGCCCTTCTTCCCCTTTATATGCAAAAGTGGATGGCTGTATATCTTCATGAACAGTAGGATTTTGTGTGGGAGCAGAAGATTGTTGAGAAATATAATTTGCTCCCATTGCTAATAGGCCGATGACGATGAGCAGCAATAATCCATATCCGATTTGTCTCATAAAAAAATCCTTCCGCGCGGGAAGGATTCCTCAAATTCCTACCTGCACGGGTATATTTTGGGTAAGTATAGTTTTCTGACTTTATTTCTTTTGTAAGAAACTCCGGTTCCCCGAACAGTAGCGGCACTGCGGATGATTTACACATCACTTGCCTACACTCACCTCGTTAACATTCAGAATAGCCGCAGCCATAACACTTCTTGCAGCCTTCTTCATACGCAAAACTTCCTGATCCGCATTCCGGACAAATATCAAAGAGGGATGTTGTCGATGCCGATGATCCCATATCGGCAGGAATACTTAATTGGTCTACCATAATCTTACTCGCCTTCTCCGAAAGATCTTCCTGCACGTCTTCACTTTGGAGCTCACTTAATTTCACTTTATCTTCAACTTTCCCATTCACCTTAAACTCACAATGCCGCGCCAAAACTTTGGAGATAGCATCCGGTAGAGATCTCACCCGGTTCTGTCCGAATCCGCTGCTTCTACTCCCGCCGATCCCCGCAAGTTCGGAAATGATCTCACGGACCCGCTCCCGGGCAGGCACCGGACTATGAATTCGCAGGACAAACGAAATCATCCGGCCAAGCGCGTCCGCAAGCGCCATCAAATCAGAACCACTTTTCCCGTGATTAATAAATACTTCAAATAAGTCTCCTTTTTCGTCATTATTGATCGTAATATATAGTTTACCCGTTGGACTATCCGCTTTATAAGTAACACCTGTAAGCATCATCGGACGCGGCATTCGTGGGGTGACAGGCACTACAGGTTTTGCCGCTTCTTTTTCAACTTCCGTTTCGACAGGTTTCTTTTCTTCGATTCTCTCGAGAACTCCCTGGCGTGAGCCGTCACGCATGTAGGTAATTCCCTTGAGGCCCAGATCATATGCCATCATATACAGATTCTTTACGTCTTCCACGGTATGATTGTTTGGCGCGTTCACAGTCTTGGAGATCGATGAATCGATATATTTCTGTCCGACAGCCTGCACCTGTGCATGCTCATCAGGTGTCAGATCATTTGCGCTTACGAAATATTCGGGTTTCTCCCCTTCGGGATGTGCGAGTTTCCATTCTTCAAAAAGCGGATGGTACATTGTTTCTTCTCCGCCTCTCCATCGTCTCTTAAAGACAAATTCATAGACGGGTTCAATACCACTTGAAACGCCTGATACCAATGATGTCGTCCCCGTCGGAGCAACAGTAAGCAGTACCGCATTACGAATGCCCTGATCCGCGATTTTCTTTCGCAAATCAGCCGGAAGATTCTTAATATGATACCCTTTTACATACTTTTCTTTATCGAATTTAGGAAATGCGCCCTTTTCTTCCGCAAGATCTGCCGAAGCATCATACGCGCTGTCTCGAAGTGTTTTGAAAATCTTATCAATAACAGGGAGTGAGTCAGGTGAGCCATACGGGAGCTGCATTTTAATCAATGCATCTCCCAATCCCATAATGCCCAGTCCTGTTCTGCGGATTTCTTTTGCTATCTTCTCATTCTCTTTAAAGAAATAATATGTCTGATCGATAACATTGTCCAAGAATCGGAGGGCAACTTTGACATCTTTACTGAACGCCTCATAATCAAATGTGCCCGGTGTATCATCAGCGAGGTTGTATCCTTTTACATAGGCGGACAAATTCATCGCGCCGAGATTACATACAGCCCACGGCCCCAACGGCTGTTCTCCGCATGGATTGGTCGCAACGAGATGTTCAAAATACCATGTATTTGAACGCTTATTACTTCGATCCAGGAAGTGCAGCCCCGGTTCGGCGGACTGCCATGCCGCGGTACAAATAAGTTCCCATAATTCTTTCGCCTGTACAGTTTTATACACCTTTACTTTGCCTCCGTTTTCTTTCCATTTATTCAAGTCGCCATCCCAGATGTCATCATATCTCGGATCATTCAGATCAGGATAAACAAGATCCCATGGCTCATCATTCTTCACCGCTTCCATAAAGGCGTCTGATATACAGACCGAAAGGTTAGCACCATTTATCTTGGTGAGATCCTGCTTCACAGTGATAAACTCTTCAATATCCGGATGCCAATCCCACAGCATAAGCATCGTCGCGCCGCGTCTGGAACCGCCCTGCTGGACAATATCATGCGTCGCGACAGAGAATAATGTCGCCCAATTGATAGGACCGGAGGAAGTACCGTTTACTTTTTTGACACGAGCACCGCGTGGTCTGAGGGATGAAAGATTTAACCCGACACCGCCAGCGCGTGATTGGATTTCGACCAGTTGCCCGAGTGACTCAAGAATACCATGGCGAGAATCTTTGGGAGACGGGATAACGAAACAATTAAAATAGGTGACCTGATACCCTGTGCCGGCACCAGAAAGAATTCTTCCCCCGGGAACAAACTTGAAGTCTTCCATGACACGGTAAAATTCTGCTTCCCACTTTTTTTGCTGAGACTTTTTTTCATTGGAAGCGACACCGCCGGCAACTCTTCGCCACATCTCTTCAGGAGTATGCTCAATCAATTCACCGTCTTCACCTTTGAGTGCATATCTGTCTAAAAATACTTTTTGTCTTACGCCGTCTAGATTTGTCATACTGTTTGTTTATTTATTTTTTTTGCTATTTTTCTGAATTCCTTTACCTCTTTTTCAAAATCTTCCACATCCACGAACCTTTTAAACACACTCGCGAATCGTATATATGCAACTTTATCTAACTGCTTCAATCGCTGCGCAATCATCTCTCCCATAAGCTCACTTTTTACTTCCAACGAGCCCATACATCGCAATTCTCTCACTACCTCTGTTGTTATCTTTTCAATAATATGCGCAGGTACTATTGTCTTCTCACATGCCTTGAGAAGTCCTGATTTCAGCTTCTCTCTATTAAATTGTTCTCTTCTGCCATCTCTTTTGATAACAATGAGTTGCGCTTGTTCTACCCGTTCATAGGTCGTGAACCTTTTTGCGCAACTCAAGCATGCTCGTCTTCTCCTAATCGTATCCATATCCGAGCTATCTCTTGTTTCTACAACCTCCGAATCCTTACTTCCGCAGTATGGGCAATGCATAATACTTGCACTTTTATCCGCTGCCTGTTGCGAGGCTAAACTGCCCAGTTTATTTATCGCTCTGCAGTAAGCCGTATCCAGATGTAGTGCTCTAAAAATAATACGCCACTACATCTATAGCGTCAACTAATACTAACTATATCACAATAACCTATTAGCTTCAATTGAATACATTTCTACTATTATTTTCTTACACAAGAATAGTCGAGTTTTAGGGTTTTAAAGAGGCTGTACGGGGAATAAACTCAAGAGATTTCTTTTCAATATCCTGAAACATTTTCTTATCTTCCTCCGAAAGCTGTTCCATGACATTCGTCACTATTTCATGATGTTTCTTACTCGCGACTTGTAATTGATGAATCATGTCCTCTGTTGGAAAACCTTCCTGCTTTGCGGCCTGCGTGCCGTTTATCGCGCCTTCAAATGCTCTTTGGGAAGCCAAAAATGAATTTCTGACCATATGCACATCTTTTTGTTGTTCAATCAATATTTTCGCGGCAGAAACCTGTTTATCTGATTGTAAAAGCATAAAAGAAGATCTATCAAGAGGTTTTCCGATAAGAAGTGTCATCATATTATCCCGCATCTGTTTCAAAATATAGAAAGGATGATCAGGAAGCAAACCGGGATACGATAAATCATATTGTATTGGAGGCTGCTGTACAAAAGATTTCTCTGCAGCATATGCAGGCGCAACAGAATACTGAAATACGAGACAAATGAGAAGTGTTGCAGCAAATGTTCTCCACATATACTAAATCTGAATATGTAATTCCTGAAGCACTACTTTTAAGCTATCATCCTGATTATGCGTAAAAGTATTGATAACTAAATCATAATACTTTTGATGCCAATAAATCCAGTCCTGATTATTATCCGCATACAATTTACGCCATTTCATCAGATCATTTTCTTCACGTTTAAGCACCTCTTCTTTTGCCTCATCGATAGAAATAACTTCTCTATTCACCAAACGATCAATTCGGATTTGCGTCTGATCATTACCATCTTTATCTTCACATACTACGCCAATTTTATAGACATCCTCATACCCCTGTGCGCAAAAACCTGCCAGTTTACTCTCTAGAACGATATATTTTTCATCTTTGAGAATAGCTTTTTGTTTTTCTTCAAAGAGGAGATCTTCTTCATCAGGCCGTAAATTTGTATCTTTCACATCAAGCCCCAAACGATCCCGCACCGCTTCCCAAAATATTTCTCCACCTTCCATATGCCTCCACCCCAAAAGCCGGGCAAGATGCCGAGCAAGTGTCGTAGAACCGGAAGCAATACGTCCGGAAACAGTTATAATCCTGACTCCAGGGATATCAATTGGTTTTTCCATACTTTTTACTGATATGATTATTGTTGTACAGGAGCAGATGAATGCAAACGATCTCCGACCATGATGGTTTCCTCGACAAGTCTATTTGCATAGCCGTATTCATTATCATACCATGCAATAATCTTTAGCATATTCCCACCCACAACCTGCGTCAATGTCAAATCTACAATACTTGAATGTGAATTACCTATTATATCACTTGATACAAGAGGGTCTGTAGAGACAGCCATAATTCCTTTATACGAAGGATTCTGTGATTCCCGTGTTAAGACCTCATTAACCTGCTCTTTGGTCACATCCTGATTAAGAATGAATGTACAATCAGAAAGTGACCCGACAGGTACAGGAACGCGAATCGCAAGTCCTCCGAAAATCCCTTTGAGAGCAGGAAGTGCCTCAGCGGCTGCTATTGTCGCGCCTGTGGAAGTCGGAATAATATTAAGTCCCGCTGCTCTTGCGCGCCGATAATCCTTATGACCGCCGTCATGCAGACGCTGATCTGATGTATAGCCATGAATTGTCGTCATCATTGCCTTTTGGATACCGAAATTCTCGGAGATAACCTTGGTGGGAGGGGTTATACAATTGGTTGTACATGAAGCATTACTGATGATCGTTTCCCCTGAATAATTATTATCATTTACGGAGATAACATATGTCGGAATCGGTTCGCCATCTTTTGCCGGCGCTGAGAGAACCGCAGCCTTGGCTCCGGCAGTTAAATGAGCCTTTACTTTCTCCGCGCTTGTAAATGCCCCGGTCGACTCGATTACCACATCTACCTGATGCTTACCCCACGGAAGCTGTGTCGGATCTTTTTGGGAATATACGGGGATATCTTTCCCTCCAAGAACCAAATATCCCAAAAAATCAGCCTGCGTAGTATCTGTGTTGGGCTTTATCGAAATTTCCTGCGGCAGCAAACCATAGACACTATCATATTTAAGAAGATACATCCACCCTTTGAGATCAGTAGAGTGTCCGGCATTGATAGCCACGACTTCCACATCCTCACTATGCCACTGTAAAATGACACGATGCGCGATGCGTCCGATCCTTCCATACCCATTGATTGCAACTCGAACCATAGTATTAGTATAGGATTGTTATAGTAATATAACAATATGACAATCTAGCTCATAAACATACTCTACAGTGATATAATGGATGCATGGTAGAGAAACTACAAAGATATGTCATCCCAATCATCACATTCCTCAGCCTTTTATTCTTCCTATCCCCATCCCTCGCACATGCCCAAAACAGACCTGCGGTCATGGATCCCGCACTTCTCCCACAAGAGCAAGCCTCCCGAGCAAAAGTAATTCGCATAAATGAAGAAGGAACCAAAGTAATATTTGAACAACAACATCCATACCAAAAAGTGACAGTGCAGATTCTTTCAGGACCAGAGAAAGATAAAGTATTCACGATGATGCATGGAGAACAAACAACACTTCGGGAGAATCAAAAAGTTCATCTAAACCAAACTGTTGTACTGCAAAAAACAAC
The DNA here is from genome assembly GCA_964562445.1 of uncultured Gammaproteobacteria bacterium. Classification (GTDB taxonomy): domain Bacteria; phylum Patescibacteriota; class Microgenomatia; order Levybacterales; family UBA12049; genus JACDET01. The sequence goes on along the minus strand of CAZLSZ010000004.1, from coordinate 14,400 downwards.
AACCGGCAATCAAAGTATTTATCAGATTATTGATAGCTACAGACTTGAACGCACCATTCCCCTCGTCATTCTTTTGCTTTTCGTGCTCATCGCTGTCAGTAAATGGAGGGGACTTGCTGCGCTCACCGGTCTGGCAATAAGTTTTGTGATCATCCTCAAATTTATTATCCCCACTATCCTTTCGGGTGAGGACCCGCTCGTTACAAGCATCATCGGTTCGTTTTTTATCATGATGTCGACTATGTACATAGCTCATGGTTTTTCCAAAAAAACACATATTGCTATCCTAGCCACAACAATTACGCTGATATTGACAGGAATTCTGGCATTTACCTCAGTCAAACTTCTCTTTCTCACTGGACTTGGAAATGACGACGCTATCACACTGCTATACGGCGCTTCAGGCTTATTAAACTTCCAAGGACTTCTTCTCGGAGGGATCATTATCGGCAGCCTTGGCGTGCTCAATGATATCACTATCGGGCTTGCTGCGTCTATCCGTGAACTGGCTGAAACAAACAAAAAACTGTCTTTTAAAGAACTCTTCAAGAGCGGCTTGCGTGTAGGAAATGAACATATTGCTGCACTAGTAAATACATTGGCTCTCGCGTATGCAGGAGCAGCTTTGCCGATTTTTATTTTTATTGTTATGAATCCGACAAACCAACCGCTCTGGCTGATCCTCAATAGCGAAATCCTCCAAGAAGAGATCGTTCGGACAGTGACAGGCAGTATCGGACTGATTTTGGCAGTGCCGCTTACAGCATTGTTGGGCGCATTCGCTTTTCAACAAAAAAAATAACCTATTCACACAAGGCTGGGAGAAGTGTATAATACTATTGGTTCCGCATTTTATATTAAGTGATTGACAACTCTGCCTAGATTGTAATTCAATAGAAAGAGAAAGGGCTACTACTATGAATGTTCCAACAATTACCCATAATGGGCTATCATTTATACATTTAAACAAACCGACATCTGAGCAGATAGCTTTTTTAAATAAGCATTTCGGATTTAGTATGTTAAATCTGGAAGATTATCTTTATAAAACACAAATCCCAAAAATTGAACTCTATAATGATTACACGCTTTTTGTGATGGACGTGCCGTACATCCCACTATCTCTCAAAGCACGTACAAATACCACGAAACCAGGTGTAGTCCCAAATCTTCTTTCTAATAAACTTATCGTTCCTAATTCAACTGCCGCAAGAAAAAAAAGAATAAAAATCGGTGAGGTTGATTTTTTCATCGGTAAGGATTATCTTGTCGTACTCCATGATGAACATACACCAATCATTGATGAGATATTTGAGATGTGCAAGATCACATCCAAGCATAGAGAAGATCTCATGGGGAAAGGACCGGGATACCTTCTCTATCGAATCGCTGACATCCTCATTGATTCCTCTTTTTCCTATGTCGAAGAAATAAATAGCACAATTGACTACATCGATAAACAACTTGAAGAAAAAAGCGGCGCCGCGCTCATCGAAGATATTTCTGTCACCAGAAGAAATATCGTTGTTTTCGAAACGATGGTTAAACCGCTCTTACCTATCTTTGGCGATCTTGAAAAAGGCAAGTTTGAGCATCTCAACGGCCATATGAAAGAATATTGGGGAAATTTGCTTGACCATTTACAAAAAATCTGGGAACGACTGGAAGACAATAAAGAATTAATTGCGGGTATCGCCACGAGCAATGAATCAATCCTTTCCAATAGGACCAACGAATTAATGAAATTTCTTACTGTCATTACTTCCATCGCTTTCCCGTTTGCGGTAATGAATAACCTCTACTCTATGAATGTCAAAGGATTACCATATGCAGATTCACCATGGATTGTACCAGCGCTTTTCTTATCCATCCTTGCCGGAGGCATTATGATCATTTCTTATTTTAAATACAAGGATTGGTTATAATTGAGCATTTTTCCGCCTGTCATTCTTTTTCTTCGTTATAATGGTGTTTATTGCGAGTAAAAAAACAATTACAATAACAAAACTCCATATACTTACAAAAGGATTTTCTTCAATAACTTTATTATAGGTAACCTCCCCCAGATAATATGAGAATGCGCTCGGTAATAAAGAAATTACAGTAGCGATAAAAAATTTCCAAAAACTCAACTTACTGAGCCCTGCTAGATAACTCATAAAATCCATAATCGGCTGAGTCGTCATACGAAGAAGGATAAATCCCCATAATTCGGTATTTCCAGACAATCTGCTTTCCCATTTTTGCAAAGATTGCAGCGAAACAAAATGTTTGACGACAGGCTCTCTATACTTTCGAGCGATAAAAAACGAGACACATGCTCCTGCTAAAAGTCCGATAGCGCTATAAAAAAATGTCCAAAACCAACCTAAAATCGGTATCAATGTATATGCAAGAATACCTCCGGGGATCGGGGGTATGACTACACCGACAAAACGCCACAGGATAAGAATTAATGGCGCAATAACGGGATACTGTTTGCAAAACTGGGCAATTTCATGCTGATACGGATGTATAAAAAGAAAAAAAACAACTAACGCGAGTATGACAATAACCAACGTCGAGATGCCCACGCCTGTTTCAGAAAATGCCGCTGTGCGAAATTTTTTATGTTCATTTTTATTCATCATTATTATACATCTACACTCTAATTAGTGAACTCTTGCGCATACATTTTTCCGTATAATCCGCCATCGATAACACCGATACCGATTTTATTAAAATGCGGGTTGAGGATATTTGCTCTATGTCCAGGACTGTTCATGAGCCCTTGCATCGCAAGGCCTGTCGTGGGGGCAAGCGCCAAATTTTCCCCCGCATAGAGATAGGTGATCCCAGCATCCTCCATACGTAAAAAAGGCGTTCGTCCATCCAAAGACCTATGCGCAAAATATCCCTGTCGTAACATATCATCAGAATGAGAACGGGCAACCTGTTGTAGTTTTTTATCATAAAAAAGTAATTCCAATCCATTTTTTGCTCTTTCACGATTTACAAGCCGAAACATCTCCTGCTCTGCCGCAGTATCAATAGTACCGTCAGCAACGGTAAAATGAAGCTGAACGATTTTACTGCTTTCCGGCTCTACTGTCATAAAATTCAACGTATCATCCAATGTCCCGCCAAACACTTTATTGAGATGTTTTTCGAAGAGGGAGGTATTTGCTACCAGCGTAGAAGCAAGAGGCGATGTATCAATAGCCTGCTTGACATACGGAGAGGACGGAAATGTAACAACAAGAGAAAGCAGAAAGGAAAGAATAATAAATGCTGATAATAATCCGGGAACTATTCCCAAAAAATGATTGGTCTCTTGCAGAAAAGAACGGACTCCGGCAAACGGAATAAATGACGGTATTCGTGAAACAAATCTGCGAAAAAGAATGGTCAATACTATCTCACTAATCACTGCAATAAGAAAAAATGCGACAGCATTCGCGATCCCAATAGGTAAAGCAAAGAAAGCTATTAACACGCCGGCTAGTTTAGTATAAAATTGCAATGCTGCGATAAAAGAAATAATGAAACTGAGGAGGTCCAAAGAGGCTAAGGTAAAACCTAACGAATATCCTTCATGCACATAAAATAAGATGATACACAATATGATAATATCGAGAAAAGGTATCCCGCCTTGCAACTGAGGGATCAAAGCAAAAATTCCATTGAGAAAATCCATAGGTTGATACTATTATACGGAATTTCTGCAAGAACGGGAAATGAAAATCTGGTAGAATAAATATATATTTCAATGATCAAAGTGAAGCGTTATAAAAAAACCGTAAAGAAGGCTAGGAAATTAGCACTTTCAAAGAAGTCTTTCTTTTTTGTTATTATTCCTATCACATTACTCCTCATAGGATTGATTCTGCTATATATTTTTATTATTAAAGATCTCCCTTCTCCAACAAAACTCAGTAAAAATACGGCATCGTATTCCAGCCAAATTTATGATAGAAATGGAAAGCTTCTCTACACGCTTTATTCTGACAAAAATCAAACGTTTATCCCGCTTTCAAAAATCCCCAAAGATCTCCAGGAAGCGACAATTGCTATTGAAGACAAAGACTTCTATAAGCATGGAGCGGTGGATCTGCGAGGGATTACCCGCGCCGCATACTCTATTTTCTTCCACAAGCAAATGCAGGGCGGCTCCACGATTACGCAGCAATTGGTAAAAACAAGTTTGCTCTCTCCCGAACGGACGATAACCCGAAAAGTAAAAGAGGTAATTCTTGCCTTCGCAACCGAAATCATGTACTCAAAAGATGAAATTTTGGAGATGTATCTTAACCAAGTCCCATATGGAGGCACACAATACGGAGTGTATGCAGCTTCGCAAACCTTTTTCGGCAAAGATGTCAGCAAGCTTACACTTGCTGAAAAAGCATATCTTGCGGGACTGCCGGAGTCACCTAGTACCCTTTCACCATTAGGCTCTCACCCTGAATTAGGAAAGAAACGACAGGAACAAATTCTTATCAAAATGGAAGAACAAGGATATATCACAAAAAAAGAGCATGAGGAAGCAAAAAAACAGGAGCTCAAATTCCAAAAGATAAGCAATCCGATTAAAGCCCCCCATTTCGTCTTTTATGTACGGGACTTATTAATTAAAAAATACGGACAAAGCGCTGTAGAGCAAGGCGGATTCAATGTGCAAACAAGTCTCGACCTCTCGCTTCAAGAAAAGGTACAAAAAATTGTCGCTGACGAAGTTGCTGATCTGGAAATGTATAAAGTCGGCAATGGAGCAGCCATCGTCACAAAACCGGGGACAGGAGAAATACTTGCGATGGTAGGCAGTAAAAATTATTTTGATGAAAAACACGGCAATGTAAATGCGACAATCGCGCTTCTCCAGCCCGGATCATCAATCAAACCGATAAACTATGCTGTAGGCCTCATGAACGGCTACTCTGCCGCAACCCCGTTTGTCGATCAGGCAGTATGTTTCCCGAGTCCGGGAGAAAAACCATATTGTCCGAAAAATTATGACAATAGTTATCATGGCGTTGTCCAGATGCGCGGCGCACTTGCAAATTCATACAATATACCGGCCGTCCAGATGCTGAAATTAAACGGCCTCCAAGCGATGATCGCGACAGCAAGCGCGATGGGTATCACAACATTTAAAGATCCTTCGCAATACGGTTTATCTTTGACATTAGGAGGAGGAGAAGTCATGATGACGGATATGGCCACAGCCTTCGGTGTTTTTGCTAACCAGGGATATAGAGTGGACCTTCACCCGATCCTTAAAATCACCAATAGAGAAGGGAAAGTCATCGAAGAGTATAAAGCGCCAAAAAGTCCTATATTCGGTAAAAAAGTAATGTCTTCAGAAGTCGCGTTTATCATTTCTGATATTCTTGCTGACAATACTGCCAGAACACCTGCGTTCGGACCGAATTCAGCACTGAAAATTGATAAACAAAGAGTTTCTGTCAAAACAGGAACGACCAATGATTACCGTGATAACTGGACAATCGGCTATACCCCATCATATGTCGTAGCAGTATGGGTGGGAAATAATGATCACACACCAATGTCGGGTATCGTTTCCGGTATCACAGGCGCAGCCCCCATCTGGAATAAAATTATGACAGGGCTTCTTGAGAATAAAAAACCGGAAATCCCACAAAAACCTCCGAATGTTTTCGGTAAATACGTCTGTATAGGTACGGGACAAATAGCTGCGGGAAATAATTCAGGATGCGCTACTCGATATGAATATCTGATTAAAGGTATGGAACAGAAAAAAACATCCGTTACCCGTGAAAAAGTATTTATCGATAAGACCACAAACGCCCTTGCAAAACCGGGTCAAACAGAAAATGTAGAAGAACGGGAAGAGACAATGATTATCGATGCAACAGGTAATAAATTCTGTGCAAGCTGCGCAAAAGCACCACCTCCCACACCGACACCTGTACCATAATTATGAAACGGACAAAAGATGAAAATATGATTCCACCACAGGAATTAAATAAATATAACCGCGCTTCGGGGAAATATACACTCTATTTCATGGAAGGATTAATTCTACTCATTGTGATACTGAGCGTAATAACGTTATTCCAATTTATGTAACTTCTCCAGTTGCGCCTTTAACAAATCAAACTGCTCTTTGGGAGACGCGAAGTTATACATAAAACTCGTCGCCACAAACCGATTTGCGCCTGATGCAGCAGCAATCTCTATCGTTTCATCATTAATCCCTCCATCTACCTCAATCGGAATATATTCATTCTTCTGACGAAGCGCCTTTACCTTTTCCAGAAGAGCTTCCTCGAATTTTTGTCCGGAATAACCTGCCTGAATCGTCATAATGAGTAACGCATCGAGATTTTCCGGGGATACTTTTAATGCATCAATAGGGCTCTGTTTATCCAGCGCAAGCGCAACTTCCCCAAGAAGCTGCGCTTGCGCGACAAATTCTTCTTGGTCGGGCATCTTTTCAATCTGCCCGATAAACCGATGAAATCCTGCCTCAGCAAATGGCTGTAAATACGCAATCGGATTATCAACCATCAAATGAACTTCAAAAAGTAGTCCTTTATCTCCTACGTCCTGTCCGCGTTGCCCGCTATGCAGTTCCTGTGTATATTTTTTGAAAGGCTGGGGGTCAGAAAATGTTTTATTTGCCACATATATCCCATCAATTACATCAATATGAATTGTTTTTACAAACGGTTTTACCTGCTCTATTTTATTTTCGATTTCGGACCAATCTTTATTGTCTGTCCCGGGACTCGGTATTATTTCATACATATCACGCTTCTATCTCCTTTATTTGATTAATTCTGCGAATATGGCGTTCGTTTGTCGGATCAGGCGCTTGCAACCAAACATCAATTGCTTTGCGTATCGCATCTTCTGTCAGGAACCGTGTACCGAAAGAGAGCATATTTGCGCCGTTATGCTCTCTTGTTAAGCCTACCATCGCAAAAGGATCTTCACTTTTTGTACCTTCAATATTAATTGCTTTTGAGGGGACTACGGATGCATAAAAAAGCGCGCAGCGTACCCCTTTTGATTTATTCGCAACCATCGCTTCTCCCTGCCCTGATCCTCCGAAAATGATTCCCCGATTGATATCAGGGTTAGCGCTCACACCCTGAGCAGCTGCATGCATAAATTGCGGATAATCATCAGCAGGATCCAATTGAAACGCGCCGCAATCCTGTACATCATACCCCTTACTCATAAGATAATTTTTTACCTTTTCTTTAATATCAAATCCCGTATGATCGGATGCAATAAATATCTTCATTTGCGCAACAATACCTTGATCCTATCACATTTTTTCTCACTTTAAAACATGTTATAATAGATTTATGCCCATAAAAAAAACCCTATTATTATTATCACTTTTTATTTGCTCCCTTCTTCCCGGTTTTCCTCATCAATTCGCTTACTCACAAACAGCAAATACGAATGATGATCTGGCAAATATCACAAGAGAATTAGAAAGTCTTAATGATGCACTCAATAAATCAGTCGCAGCGACAAAACCGCTGCAATCCGAATTAGACAATATTCAAAAACGCATGGGTATGATAAAAAATCAAGTTGCGTTTATCGAGGCCGATACTATTGTGAAAAAAAAGCAAATTGACGAAGGCTATAAAGATCTTGCGACAAAAGAACATTTGATTAATAATACGATCAAAAATCACTATATGAACAGCTATTTCGATTCCCCTCTCCTTATTTTTCTCTCAACAGATACCGCATTTAAGGCGACCCAAACACTCGCATATCAACGCGCCAAAACAAAACAAGATAAAACAATTATCACAAATATCGCGCTCTCCCTTGTAGATCTGGAGAAAAAAAAGGTTTCATTGGAACAGGAACAAAAATTTCTTATTTCAGCACGTGCAAGTCTGACGGATCAAAGCGCCAAACTTGATAAGGTAGTTAAAGAAGCATCCAATTATCAGCAGACACTTTCAGGGAAAATCGCCGAATTATCAGCAAAACAGCAGCAAATTATTAACGCGAAAAGCGGTGGTTTTACGGTCAGCGGCAACAATGAATTAGCTGATGAACCGCTCGCATCAGTAAATGGCTTCCGCTCCTCTGCGCCAGGTGGGTCATTCGCGATCTTTTCATTCGGCGCATATACACATAGAAATGGAATGAGCCAATATGGTGCCAAAGCGCGGGCAGAAGCAGGACAATCAGTAGAAGATATTCTCCGCGCATATTATCCTAATGCTACATTGAAAAAAGATTATGCCGTAATGGGAAGCATATCCGTAGACGGCGTCGGCTCAATCCCGTTTGAAGATCAGTATTTACAGGGAATTTATGAAATGCCCGGATCATGGCATATCAACGCGCTCAAAGCGCAGGCAATTGCTGCAAGGACATACGCTGTCAGATATACCAATAACGGACAAAAGGGAATTTGCACAACAGAAGCATGTCAGGTCTTTAAAAATTCTCCCAAAGGCGGACTGTGGCAGCAGGCGGTAAATGAAACAAAAGGATGGGTACTCGTGGATGGCGGAGGAAACCCTGTATCGACCCAGTACGCGTCTACTCATGGCGGATTCAGTAATACTTCAGGATGGGATACCACTGACGGATCAGGAGGGCCGAATTTTATTGATAAAGCGTACGAAAAAATTGGGGGTTCACCATGGCTCTATAAAGCATGGTGGAGAGAGGGTTATAGCTCCTCCGGCAATACATGCGGCAGATCAGGGCCATGGCTCTCAGCTGAAGAAATGGCAGATATTATTAATGCCGCGATCGCGCTGCGCACGCCTGGAATAGATACAGGCAGAATCACTCCCGTTACTACTTCCTGCTGGGGAGGCAATCCATATAGTCACGAAGAATTGCGTAAATTGGTAGAAGGCAAAGGCGGCATAGGGCCTGCTTCAAGTGCTTCTGTTTCGATGGGCAATGGATCAACCAACTCTGTAACAATTAACGGCGTAACATTAAGCGGAAGTGAATTCAAAACTGCCTTTAACTTACGCGCACCAGGATATGTCAGAATCCCGCAAACAGGATATGTATTTTTTAATATTGAGAGGAAATAAACAAAAAACGTCATTTTAGAGTATAATAATTGTATTCACATATGCCGGATCTTTTTACTCCAACCAAAACAAAAACTGCCCCCCAAAAAGCACCTTCTTCTGTGCGAGCAGAACCAAAAGAAGAAGTGAAACATACCAATACCGTAAAAGAAGCAACACCGCATGAAGATACACCTGTCGGACTGTTCTCATCATTTTGCATCCACCCCAAAGGGGTAAAATTTCAAAATCAGGAGCCTGATGAGCACATCCTCCTTTTTATCAGAAGACATTTCTCGATCAATGCCACATGGATTTTTACCACACTTCTCATGCTGATCGTGCCAATTATGATTATCCCTATTTTGAGAATTTCAGAATTTCAATTTGCACCGCTGCCTCTTGGTTTAAAAATAATAATTGTCATTTTTTACTATCTGGGCATTTTATCCTATGCGCTCATAAACTTTATCATCTGGTTTTATCATGTAGGTATCGTAACAAGGAAAAGGTTATTGGATCTTGATGTATATAACATTTTAAGCCACCATATGGCAGAAACGGAAATAGCAGACATTGTGGATGTGTCATATTCTCAAAAAGGATTTTTCCAGAGTCATTTGAATTATGGAGATGTGCCTATCCAAACACAAGCAATTAAAGCAAATTTTGAATTTGAAGCAGCACCAAACCCCGCAAAAGTCGCAGATATTATAACTGACCTCAGACCGCCGACACATCCAATCGTCCATAAACCCATACAAGGAGGTACAAAATAATGGATTTTATTACCTTTATTCAAGATCAGGGGATGTATTATCTCGTTAAGGGGCTAATGCTGATCCTTATGGGAGTATTTGCTATTTTCAGCTTTATCGTTCATAGTCGAGTCCGCGCGCTTAATCGCACTATCTATCTGGCAGCTTCCAATGCGTCTGCCACATTACAGACACTCAGCTTTATCATTTTTGTAGTTACTGTCTCGCTTTTTATTATTACTCTTGTTATAGTATAAAAGAATGCCCGACACGAGCCCCCTAAAATCAAGTTTATCGTTCGCGAAATTAGTAGCAACGCCTACGGAAACTGCATGGTCGCAGGCATATAATGCCGGAAATCTCTTTGTTTGCCTCACATTAATAAAAGATGAAACCGATGAAGATATTTCATTGCAGACTCTTGGAAAAGAGAGCATTAATAATCTAGAGGCAGAATTTTTCACTCTTGAAGAAAAAAATACAGAATCAATTAAAAAAGCTCTTATTGCAAGCCTGGAGAACATTCCTCCCGAAGTAAAAAAGCATCTCACCGTCGCAAACTATAAAAATGATGTACTCACCGTCTTTATCGCAGGAAGCGGAAAAGTGATATTAAAACGCGGAGATACAATTGGAACTATTCTGGAGAGATACGATGAATATATACAAGGAGACATAACATCCGCCTCGGGATATTTGAATAACAAAGATATTATCATTTTAGAATCCGGACAATTTGCAAAAAAAGTCCCCGAAGAAACTATTAAATCAGCGTTGAAACTCAGCCTGCCAATCGATATCGTCGAAACACTTACACCCCAGATACATGGACAAAAGGATGGCGCGCAATCCGCAATTGTTGTCCTCTTTCATAGTTCACAAGCTCCTATGGTTACATCACCGGATCTGGCATATCCTGCGGATCAATCACTGGCATCCCTCTATACAAAAGAGAAAAATAACGATGACCCCACACTGGAAGAATCTATTGAAGCAGAAACATCTATGGAAGAGGAATTGGATGAGTATATTGAAGACGAAAAAAAAGAAAAGAAAAAAATGCAGCTCCCCCATTTCTCGATGCCTAAATGGAAAAAACAACCGCTGCGCCTCAACCATAGAAAAAAGCTGTATCTGACTATCGCGGCAATTCTTGCTTTTTTACTCATAGTAAGTATTTTTATGGCAGTTCAAAAACAAAAAGATGCGCAGCAAAAAGCAATCTTTGAAAATACCTATATCCCCGCAAAGCAATATTATGAAGAAGGGCAGGGACTGGAGAGCCTTAACCAATTAAAAAGCCAAGAGAGTTATAAAAAAGCAGAACAAAGGCTGCATGAGGGAGAAGAACGAATAGACAGAAATTCACCTGAAGGCAAACAAATTCAGGAACTCCTCGCAAAAGTTGAGGATGAGCTCAATAAAGCCGTAAAAGATGAGCCTCCTGCTGATGCAAAAGAAGCATCCGCAAATGAAAATTCTCTTCTTGCCATTGAGCAAAAAAATAATGGAGGGTTAGGATTCGGACAGGATGGCAAAAATGTCTATATGGTCGATAAAAACGCAATTACTTCATTCTCGAAAGCAAACGCTGCTAAAAAAGAGGTCCTCAAAAATAACAGTGATTGGGAAATTCCTACTGCGATCGCCCCGTACCAGACCAATTTGTATGTTCTCGACCAGAAAAAAGGTGTCCTGAAAATAATCGGCGGCACAACTGTCAGCAACTACTTTACGGCTGAAAAACCTGATCTCACATCTGCGACAGGTCTGGCAATAGACGGCTCAATCTGGATCGTGACAAAAGACGGAAAAATTCTGAAATATACCAAAGCAAAAAAGGATACATTTACTCTTTCCGGCATGACAAGAGAATTAAAATCTCCTACCAAAATCGTTACGACTGCAGAAACAGAGTATTTGTACATACTGGACAATGGAAATAATAGAATTGTCAAAACGGATAAAAAAGGCTCCTTCCAGAAAGAAATAACAGCACCGTTTATCTCACAAGCAAAGGATTTTGAAGTTGTAGAATCCGAAAAAAAGGCGTATATTCTCTCGGGCAGTAAGATTTACGAACTTGCATTATAAACATATCTGCTCAGTTTTTCTTAAAAATAACAAATACCTCATCTTTATATACCTCTTTCCATCCTGACTGCCTGATATGCGGCACGATAAACGAGAATGTGAATACATTGGAAAATAATTTTTCCAACTGAGGATACTGCTCTGTACTTAATCCGAATATGTATTTCGGTTTGGGAAGCATATCGCTGGCAGGAACGACAACAGTATCGATACTATATTTTGCGCATGCCGCATCAAAAGATTTTTTCTCTGTTAATAATGCTACAAATTCCCTCAAGGCATATGTACTCTCAGTTGCGGGCGCTGACGGATTTCTCCAGCTAGGCATTCTTCCATCGATAAATACTTTCTTTTCAGGAAAATGCAAAATAAAAAAACCGCCATATCCATATGGTGTCAGGATATTCCCTTTTGGTATATTTTCTTTGAGATACGATACTGCTTCGGTCGGAGGAATATCCCGCAATTTTGGCAGCATACTCCCTCCGATAAGTAATTGCGGAAAACAAAGAATACTCGCGATAATACAAAAGAACGCATACGATTGCGTAAACCTTTCCTTTCCATGGGTATACTTCTTTGCTTCATCCATGAGAAATAATACCCCGCGTATAGTCATACCATAAGAAACAATCATATATACTGGAATATTTCGCATACTCGCCATTGCAGAAACAAGAACGAGCAAATACAAAAAAATCTCCGTTCTTGAAAATTTTGATCGATATCGCGCCATCAGCAATACCGAAATAGCGAAATACACCCAAAACGTCATACTGTCAGAATACGCAGCAGGGTACCATTCCTGAATCAAAAACCGCAGAGATGGGTCAAAAAGAGATTTTGACACTTCATTCCATAAATGGTATCCGTACGGATTAATAAACGTGGCAAGAAAACTGAGGAAGAGAACGAGATAATTATGCCTGTCAAATCTTCTTACTTCTATTGCAGTACCTATTGTCCACAGTGTTAAAACAATAAATCCTATCGCGAATCCGCCGTGGAGATTCGCCCATAGAAGAAAAAGCATTGGTAATGCGTAACGGTACTTTCGGAAGATAATTTTGTCACTAAGCACAGTCATCAACACCGCCAAAAAAAACCACGTAAAAATCTGCATACGAATCCCGACAAAATCAAATAACGTTCCTACCATAAGAAAAACAAAAAGCGTGGAGAATAATCGAGTATGGTACTTCCAAAGGATAACAACCGCAGATGTACCGATAAATGCAAAAAGAATATGGAGAGACATTATTCCTACATTGGTAAAGAGTAAATACACAATAATATCCGCAAACCATTCATGATCGACAAAGCGATAACTCGGCATGGTATACGAAAATGGATCTGTTTGCGGGATCCCTTGCCTGAGAATAAGCTCCCCCATTCGCAGATGCCAAGGAAAATCAGGATCAGCCACATAATAACTTCGGAAAAGAAAGCTTACAAATATAACGATAAATGCGATGATGGAAACAAAACGAAGCTTCGAAGTCATTTGTTTTATTATAAACTAATCCGTATAATGAGTACATGAAAATCTATAATAAAAAAGCATCATTTGATTATCAAATTCTGGAGACATTTGAAGCAGGGATCAAACTCGTGGGAGCGGAGGTAAAAGCATTCAGACTCGGACATGCGGATATGACAGGCAGCTTTGTCAGAATTCTCAATGGTGAAGCACAATTAGTAAACGTAAGAATATATCCTTATGAGTTTGCGCGTGCTGATGCGTTTGACAGCACGCGCACCAGAAAACTCCTTTTGTATAAGAAACAAATCCTTGCGCTCAAAGCGAAAATGGAGGGCGCAAACTTGACAATCGTGCCTATTTCCATGTATACTAGCCACACCTTGATAAAGGTTGAGATAGCGTTAGCTAAATCAAAAAAGAAGTTTGACAAGAAAGAATCAATAAAGCGTCAGGATCTCGATCGTGACATCCAGCGTGAATTGAGAAATAAGCGGTAGAATTTCAATATTCGCCTAAGTTCTGAGAGAAAACGAAGGGGGACCTGTCCCCCGAAGTTCGCAGAACGTAGGGGGATGATTTGAATCGCCGAGAAAAGTACCTTAAAACTGCAAGCCGACACGGATCAACTGTCGTAAAAATGATCAAAAAATAAATGCAAAAAATCGCATTTCAGCTCTTCGGGCTGAAGCCGAAGCAATTCGTGCTGAACTCGCCCGAATGGGTGGTCAAACATTCGCACTCGCTGCGTAATGTTGAAGCCTGTTTATACTAGTCTTTCTTCACCGGGACGGTATAGGCATCAAAACAGGTGAAGGACATAGTAAAAAGACTGGTTACGGTTTTACTATTATTAAGTAACCTCTACTTTGTTATTCCCGCCGGCGGGACAAGGCAAAGTGAACTATAAATGCCGGATACGCTTGTAGACGTTTTAATTAATTTTACTCACACTCCGGCTCATTACCGGACATCTCCACCCTTCGCAAGGTACCATACGGCACCTTGCTACGGAGTGGCACAGCCACCC